>NZ_JBSHDU010000008.1:0-164845 GCF_053616475.1 Streptomyces sp. NPDC055815
CCCCTTACCGGGGTATCGCCGTAGTCCCTTCGCTGTTCGTGGTGTTCCTGGTGCTCCAACGCCGAGGGCGGAGGCTTGCTCACCCTCCGCGTCCACTGCTGCCGCGGTGGGCGAGCGCCGACGTCCTGGGCGAGTTTGCTGTACCGAGGTGTGGGAGAGCAGGGTCGGCGGCTCGGCTCCGACATCGAGGCCGGTCGGTCGGACCACCACGCGTCTGCGCCGGGCTACGACGCCGCGAGGTCCACGCCGAGCAGTTCGGAGAGAGTGGCCACCGTCTGCCGGGGGTCCTGGTTGTGCACCCCCGCGAGACCGAGCTGTTCTGCGGCCTGGACATACCCTTCGGTGTCGTCGACGAAGACGCACTCCTCGGCGGGCAGATTCATGAGCTTGAGCGTGATCTCGAAGAGCTCGGGGTCAGGCTTACGCAGCAGGTGCTGCTCGGAGATCACCACGACGTCGTACAGCTGCTCAAGCTCGTAGCCGGCGTACAGGTCCCACGGGGTGAGTCCCACACTGTTGGACAGGATGCCCACCTTGATCCCGGCCCGCCTCGCCGCAGCAGCCGCATTGATCATCAGCGGCTCGGGACGAAGGTCGCCGAAGATCCGGCCCATCAGGTTGTCAGCCGGCACGCCCAGCATCTTGCCGGCGAACTCGTTCCACTCAGTCTGGGAGACCGCTCCGCGCTCGAGGTCGCTGGTGATCCGGACGCCCTCCTCGTCCTTGTACAGGGCCGTGAGGCAGGCGCCCTGCGGGAGGCCCTCGCGCTGTTCGAACGCGAGCACTGCGGGCAGCAGCGGAGTGGTGAGAACGCCTCCAAAATCGAGGATGAGGCCCGTGCGGCGGTTGGACATGCGAGAACTCCAGATTGCTGAGATTTCGGACGCCCATCCAGACCGGATAGCGTCACTGCCCGGCTACACGTGGCGACGGGAGTAGAGGTGCGTCGCAGGCCGGGGTGCACTTACGAGGCGGAGCAAGACCTATCAGCCCGCATGACCCACGGTACCAGCCCAGTTCATGTGACGGACGGTGCCAAATCTCACCCGCCGGCCCGCCATTCAAGATCACTATGCAGCCTGGTTTCGATCGTCGGGAAATAGGGCCTGAACCGATAAATCAGACTGTGAAGCTAACAGCAGGCTAGCGGCCTGTTTCGGATTCCACCTCTATGGAGTGCAGGAGAAGTTCCCGAGCTTGATCCGTGGTGATGTGCGAGTAGGCCGTGCTGACTCGCGCAAGCCACGCCGCTTCACTATCGGTGTCAACGAACGGTTTCTCTCTCAGAGGGGCAGTGGCGTACTGGTTGGCTTGCGAGGTGTCAGCGGCCTGGAGTGCAGCCTTAATCCAGTACGCTTCCGCAGCCGGCTCAGGGTCGGGGTGCGATGCGGTGATGTCCTCAGCGACGAACATCAAGTCCCGTGGAACGTAATAGCGCAGCTTCTCGCAAGCGTCAGCGATGTCCTGAGTCCATCGGTCCAGGCGAACATCGATGGGGACGCGTATGTGCCTGAGTTCCGCGAGGCGCCGCCCCGGTGGATACAGGCTCGTCCCGGGAAACGCATCCACCAGGTCAAACCAGAGCGGGTAAGTCCTGTACAGGGTGCGCCAAGTTCTCCACCGGGCCGCCGCCGCGCGTGTGGTGGGAATGCTCGCACCTACGGCAACGATCAGGAACAGCAGGTTCATCCATATCGCTGTGGCGTCTACAAGGAACCGGACCGTGGAGAGACTCAGAGGGAACGCGACCGCAGCCCAAAGGATGGCGATACGCGCCAATGTATGGGTCAGCCCCATCCACATGGAAATCCCCATCAAGCCCAGCCCGACACGCATGCTCGTGTCCTCGACCCGTCGCGCCGCCCTCGTCCACTGGTAGCCGCAGACTGCGGTCGTGATGAGCGGGAAGAAGTAAAACACGGTCATGTAGACCGCGACCCCCCATTGCCCAGCGTGGTCGATGAGGAAGTTCTGGCTCGGCTTTTCGCGGTCCACCACGGTGAAAAACAGGACCGTGAGCAGAATGACGCCTATCGCTCCCGTCCCGTAGGACGCGCGTGCGATCCGGCGGGAGACCGCTACGTGGCGGGGTACGACCGTCTCCGAGCTCCTCCCGTAGCTGGTGGCGACGTAGGTCAGGGCCGCGATGATCGCCGCGGTACTGGCAAAGTGCCTGAGTAGGGCGCTCAGGTCCACTACTGGAATGCGATCCACCGCATCCATTGCTGCCGGCGTGTAGAGCCAGAGAGCCACGGCGAATCCCGCATAACCGCCCCAGAGCGCCCGGCGGTGAGCGTCGGCGTACCGAACTGCAGGGAATCGCCATACGGCGATGAGGGTCATCACGGCCGCAGTAAGGTATTTGATGTAGTCGAACACGGAACCAGTGGGTATCTGCGCCGGCTGCACGTTTCGCCGACCGGAAGGCCAGTCGGCCGCAGCCTCAATTGCCAATAGGTGGACTGTGCGATGTGGCGGAAGCCGTAAGGCCAGGAGCTATGCCTCAGCAGTCGCCAGTCGATCGCGGCTAGAGTCGGCGCCGCGGTGGAGCAGCGACTGGGTGAGCAAGTGAATGCTCCAAGAGGCTGACCATGTCATCTCCCGTGAAGGACTGACGGCGTGCCAGCCGCTTTATCAATGAAGCCGAAAGCTCGGCCTGCTTTTCCTCGGGGCTGCCAAAATCTACGCGCCCTTGAACCAGAGCCGACGGGAAACGTCGAAGGACTTCCTGACGAATGCGCTCAGGGACGTATCGCTCGATCTCTGCATCCGTCAGGGAGGTACCGTGGTTCAGCCACTCGTGCGCGAGCTCATGGAGAATGATGTGCTCGGTTTGATTGCGACTTGAACGGCGGCGATAGAGAATGATCGTGAACTCCGACGCTTTGACCCTGAGGCCGCATGCCGTGCCCAGACCCCCATCAGCGTCATCCAGTGGCACTAGCCGAATCTGACGCCCCAACGCGCCCTCCATGTTCCGCACCAGCGCCTCGACGCTGAAAGGAGCTGGGATAGGGAGATCGGCGAGCAGGCTCTCACATTCCTTCACGAGGGCGCGCCGTGAAGGGTCCCTACGCCAACGCATCGTCGCTCCATTGAAATGCCACTGAGGTGTTCACTGCCAGCCCGCGAGGCGCTAGTAGCCAGGAGCTTGTGCTTGAGGTGCGCGACGGTCGGCCGACGCACGCTGTCTACGCCTAATCGTACAAGGAGGAAAGTGCGATCTACGCAAGACGGGCTGTTGTGAAGGTCACCCAAGCGCGACAGTCTCGCAATCTGGATCCCAAGATCGAAATTTAGTGACGGCGCGTTGATTGAATTTCGAATGCTCTGAGGGGAGTCCGGTCCGCCGCCCTACTTCTTGAGTCGCCTCCAGCAAATGGGGCTGGAGGCGAGGGAGATGAAGGCGTTGTGGAGTTCGGTGCGGCGTTCCCAGCGGACAGCGAGGCGTTTGAACTGGTGGAGCAGGGTCTGCTCGACGCCGCAACGGAGCTCACCCGCCCCTCGATGTTCGGGGCGCTCCTGCGGGAGATGACCGGAAGGATCCGACGCCTGCGCAGTTCGCGGCGGTTGGGGTCGGAGTCGTATCCCTCGTCGCCGAGCGATACGAAATCGACTTGCGCTCTCAGGTCTACGGGCGCACTTGGATCAGCGCGTGAGTACCGCTCGTACGCCAAACAACCCCGGACCGTTCGAGGGCGTCCAGCGTTCCCTGCTCCAGGCCGACGATGACGTCGGACTTCAGGGTCCGGAGCGCCGCGACAGCCCCGGGGAAGTAGACCGTGCGCTCGGCGAACGGCACGGTCGGGTGCCACAGCCGATCGCCCACCAGGCGGCGGTAGTTGAGGTCACCCTTCAGGATCGTGAGCGCGGCATCCGCGAACTCCTCCCGCAGATCCTCGGGCATCTCCTCGTACGGCAGCGGAGCGCAGAAGAACGGGTGGGTGCGGACCTCCAGGCTTCCCGCGGCCATGGCCTTCCAGAGTCGGCCGCCGATCCGGCCGGCTTCGCCGGGTGCCTCGGTGAGGCGGCGCAGGCAGTCGACCACGTCCGCGGTCATCGCGTCGGAGACGTAGTACGGGTAGGGCTTGACGTGAAGTACGACCCGCTTGGCGTGCCCGTGTTCGAGGAGGTGGTCGATGAGGACGAGGTCGGGAATCAGCTCACGTCCCGCATTGTCGGCCACCACAGCGATGGTGGCCGAGGCACCGGCGGGCAAGAGCTCCCACAGTGTGGCGCTGCCGTCGGCAACCAGCGCCGAGACTGCGGCGTCATCCACTGCCCGCTCCCCCGCCGAGACCCGAAAGCCGAGGTCCGCGCGGTTGCCCCAGAGCGAGGCGTGCAGGAGGGCCGTGGCCCGCTCCTCAGCCGGGGCGCTCGCGAGCGCGTCGAGAGCCCGCAGCTCCTCGTCCACCGCGTCGCCTCGCAGTTCGGCCTGCTTGAACGGCGCGAAGGGATCGACTCCCTGCCAAGGGCCAGTACCGAAGTACCCGACCGCGCCCAGGAGCCTGCGGTAGAAGTAGCTCTCCGCCCACAGGAACGGGGCGTCGTACCAGGAGTGCCCGAAGTGCTCCCGCCCCCAGGCCGCCCAGCGCTCGTGGTCGTGGTCCGCGGGGGCGAGTGGTTGGACGACACCGTTGGTGATCTCGTCCAGCAGGGCGTCGAGGGCCTCGTGCTGCCGGCGGCCGTACGGGAAGGCGTCTCGCACCTGCCGGATGAGGGCAGGGTGGCGCTGGGCCAGCACACCCCAGGCGAACGAGCCGGGCTCGTTGCCCAGGACGACCGGAGCACCAACTGGGCCGGCGTCGCGAACAGCCTCGTCGCCCGAGGCGCGGGAAGTCTTCTCTGTCATGGTGCCGAGGCCCTTCGCATGTCACTCATGTGACCATGATCCCCGTGGGCATGCTCGCTGTCAGTCCAGCCCGCCGGTGGCTTCAAGGTGGGTGAGGAAGGTGGCCACGAGGCGTGGACGGGGGACGTGGGGGACGAGCGCGTCGGGCAGGTCGGCTTCCAGGCCCCATTCCGTGTTGAAGGTGATGCTGCTGCCGTCCGGGACGACGCTGCCCCACAGCCACCGGACGAACTCCGCTGCAGCCTGGGCCGTGCAGTCCTCGACGGCGATGCCTTCCGGGGACAGCTTGGCCATGCCCGCCAGCTCCTCCTCGCCGACCGTGATACCGAAGTGCATGACGGACCCGCGAACGGGGCCCTCGTCCCCCTCATCGATACGGACGAACGTATCCGTCTCACGCTCACGCAGCTTGGCCTCGATCCCCTCGTAGGTCAGGCCCCAGGTGGAACCCTCGGCGGGGCCGAAGACATACATGGTGCGGAGTTCGGCCAGTTCGGACGCATCCACGCGCTCGCTCCCCCATCGTGTGCTGCCGTTGGTCAAGGTACGTATCGCGCATCAGCGCGCTGGCTGGCGAGGTGCTGTTCCCAGCCCTCTTCCAGCAGCCAGGCGGCAGCGCTGATTCTCTCCAGTGCCTCATCGGCCGCTTCGTCGTCGAAGTCCCACGTGGCCGAGTGGGTTCGCCACTGGGGGTCGACGTCGTCGATGAGACGGTGCGCGAACGAGTTGCGGCGCTCCCTCAGCCACGACACGTGGTCTTCGAGTTCCTGGCGATCGACGGTGTCCTGCCAGCGCTCGGCGAGCACTCGGGCCTTTCGGGTGAGACCTGCCCTGTGGAGATCCTCGTCGCCCGGTTGGTCGAGCAGCCGATTCATCAGGGACTCCAGTGCGGCGACGGCAGCCACGACGATGACGCCGGCGCTGATCTGGCGTGTGCTTGTGTCGAGTTCGTACGTTGACTCGTCGAGCATCATGTCGCTCTCCCCTTCCCACCCAGCGACCCTGTGACTCCCACTCTCCCGCGTCTCACGGAGCTCGGTCAGCTCCGCATCGATGCTCTTCGCGATCTTGCTGCACAGCCAGGCAAGAGAGGAGAGGCGGTACTCGAAGTCGACGAACTCGATGCGGTTGTGCCGACTGACGAAGTACTCATCGCCGTATGCGAGGAGATACAAGCCATCCTTGGTGTCGTCGCCTCCGTGGCTCTCAAGCTCTGCCTCGGTCATCTGCGTGAACCTCTCGTACGGACCTGACATAACTGATCAGCCTCTCACGCTGGAGCCGATCAGCCTCAGGGATTTCAGGGCAGGCCGATGTCGTGATCTCGCAGGGCTGGATCCGGACGCGTTATGGCGCTTCGGTGACCTTGACCGAGGTCGCCTCCGCTGGTCCCCTTGGGCAGTTGAGCGTCGAACTCGGGGGGCTTCGTGAATGGTCCTGATCTTGGAGCGCTGTGTCGCATGAGTGGCGTGCCAGCAGAAGAGACTCGCTCCCCCAACAAGTGGGCGGATCGCGCATGAGGTTTCGACGCGGGATCTCGATCGCCGTCGTGGCCGCAGGCGGGGTCGTGACGACCATGCTCGTGGGGCTGGTCACGAACGCGGTGTCCGAGTCGGAGTGGCCGGGGTGGCTGGGGTGGCTGCAGAGGCATGCCTGGTTCTCGTTCGTGCTGCTCGGGGGGCTGCTCGTGGTGATGACGGTGTTGGCCGCCCTGTCGGATTCACGGACGACCGTGCGGCAGCCCGAGTCGGCGCCCCAGAACGAGGCCGAGCCGCCGGGAGCCGCGCTCGTATTACAGGCGCTGCCGCGCGACACCGCGGCGTTCACGGACCGTGGCGCCGAGCTGGCGGCGCTTGTGGGGTCGGTACGGGCGGCGCAGGAGAGTGGTGAGGCGCTGCCAGTGCATGTGATCGACGGGATGCCGGGGGTGGGAAAGACGGCGTTCGCCGTGCACGCCGGGCATGTGCTGGCGGAGCGGTTCCCGGACGGGCAGCTGTTCGTGAACCTCAACGGGCACACGACCGGGCGAAGCCCCGTGCAGGCCGGCGAGGCGCTGGCGTCCTTGCTGGCGGCGACCGGAGTGCCCGCGGGGCGTATCCCGGCCGGGGACGACGTGGGGGCGGTCACCGAGGCCAGGGCTGCCATGTGGCGGAGCGGTCTCGCCGGGAAGAAGGCGCTGCTCATCCTCGACAACGCGGCCAGCTATCGGCAGCTG
Organism: Streptomyces sp. NPDC055815; assembly: GCF_053616475.1. Taxonomy (NCBI): domain Bacteria; kingdom Bacillati; phylum Actinomycetota; class Actinomycetes; order Kitasatosporales; family Streptomycetaceae; genus Streptomyces; species Streptomyces sp. NPDC055815. The sequence goes on from NZ_JBSHDU010000008.1 coordinate 7,068, forward strand.
GAGCCGCTGCTTCCCGGCGCGGGCGGCTGCCTGGTGCTGGTGACCAGTCGGAAGCGGCTGGCAGCGCAGGAGGAGGTGGTGCTGCCGGTGGTGGCGCTGCCGCAGGACCACGCCGTCGACTTGTTCGTACGACTCAGTGGGCGGCCGGCGGCGTCGCTCGACCGGGACGTGGTCGCGGAGCTCGTCGGGCTGTGCGGGTATCTGCCGTTGGGCGTGTCCCTGCTCGCGGCGCGGCTGCGGCACCACCCGTCTTGGGGCGCCGAGGACCTCCGCGAGCGGCTGGTGGCCGCGCGGGATCGGCTGGGGGAGCTGCGGGCCGGGGAGCGGGCGGTGGCGGCGACGTTCGAGCTGTCGTACCAGGACATGGAGGAGGAGCACAGACGCTTCTTCCGCGGGCTGGGCTTCTACCCTGGGACCGACCTCGACTCCTATGTCGGTGCCGCGCTCGGCGGCGTGACCGTGGCGGAGGCACGGCGCCAGCTCGACGCGCTGTACGACGCCCACATGATCGACGAACATCCGGGGAGCCGGTACCGGCTTCACGATCTGTTACGTGATTTCGCCCGCGGTCTCGCCGACGAGGGAGGCAGCAGTATGGAGCAGACCGAGGCCGTTCAGCGAGTGTGCCTCTACTACCTGGCCGCTATCGCCGCCGCGAACCGGCACATCGTACGCGGAGGCGTGATCGCGCCCGTACCGCTCGATGAGGCGGCCTCGGTGGAGACCCCACTCATGGAGTCCCGTGCGGCGGCCCTCGGCTGGCTGGAGAACGAGCGGGCCAACGTCCTCGCCTGCATCCGGCGCGCGAGCGGTCTCGCCCTGCACGAGCTCGTCATCCGCATGGCCGCCGCCATGGCCCCGTTCCTGCGGCAGGCCGGCCCCTGGGATCAGGCCGTCGGGCTCCATCGGACAGCCGCCGACGCCGCCCGGCACACCGGCGACCGCAAGGCCCTCGCCGGGGCGCTCGCCGAGCTTGGAGTCGTACGGCGCTTCATGGCCGCCTACCCCGAGGCGGTCGAGGCGCTCAACGAGGCGGTGGAGGAGTACGAGGCCGCGGGCGACCGACGCGGCAAGGCCGACGCGCTGAACCAGGCCGGCATCGTCTGGCTCATGACCGCCGACAACGACGCCTCTGCCCGTGCCCAGACCGAGGCCCTCGCGCTCTACCGCGCGGTGGGCGACAGGCTCGGGCAGGCCAACGCGCTCGCGGACCTCGGCATGGTGCGCCGGCAGACCGGCCGGTTCGACGCCGCCGTGGAGGCCCAGAGCGAGGCGCTGTCGATCTATCGGGAGCTCCACGATCGGTACGGGGAGGCGAACTCCCTCAGGGACCTCGGCGTCGTGCACCGCCTCACGGGCGAGTACGAGCAGGCAACGCGCCGACACCGCGAGGCGTACGACATCTACGTGGAGCTCGACGACCGGACCCACCAGGCGTACGCGCTCAACGAGCTGGGCGTCGTGAGGAGGCTGACGGGCGACGTCGTCGGTGCCCGGGAGGCGCACGACCAGGCGCTGGAGCGCTTCACCGAACTCGGGGAGCGGTTCGGTCGCGCGAACAGCATCCGCAACCTGGGGGCGCTGGAGCGCGTGTCAGGGAGCGCAACGGAAGCGGTCCGGATACTGGAGGAAGCTCTGAGCGCGTTCCGCGATCTCGGCAGCCGTGGTGGGGAGGCCGCTTCCCTGAGCGAGCTGGGCGCTGCCCGTGCGGCGCTCGGCGAGCGGGAGGAGGCCGTCGAGGCGTTCCGGCGGAGCCTGGAACTCCAACGAGAGCTGGGGGACCGCAGTGGCGAGGCCGAGGTGCTGAACCACTGGGGATCCCTGTTGCGCGCCTCCGGGGACATCGAAGCGGCGCGGGGGTACTTCGAGCAGGCCCTCGTCCTGGCTCGGGAGATCCGTTCTCCGCTGGAGGAGGCGCGGGCCCTGGAAGGGGTCGGCCGCTGCGACTGGATCTCGGCCGGGCCCGCGCGAGCAGAGGACGCTCTGCGGAACGCGGCCACCCTCTACCGGCGGCTCGGAGTCGATGCGGCGGCCCAGGAACTCGAAGAGCTGCTCGCCCCACGAGCCGGATAGGCCGGTCGCCACCTGGCCGGAATCTGTATGCCGCCGACGACAACAGCACTGCTACGGTGCCGAGTCGGTCTGTCGCTTCAACCGCCATCGCACACCACGAGGAGCGTTGAATGTCGCCACGTACGCCCATGCTCGCGCCGCCCGTCTACCCAGAATCCATCGAGGGCAATGCCGTCCTGGAACGGATCGCCGCCCGCGTACAGCAGCGGCTCGACGACGAGAAGTCCGCAGGGGACGGCTTCGCTGAGGGCCCTCACGCGGCGTCTCTCATCTGGCCCTGGTGGTTCTGAGCGCCGACGCTCGATGACACTCCTCGAGGAGACCGCACCTTTTCGGACCTTCATCCTCAAGGTCGCGAACCGCTGCAACATCGACTGCGACTACTGCTACGTCTTCAACTCCAAGGACCAGTCGTGGCGGCACCTGCCCGTCCGGCTCGGCGTGGACGTGGCGACGGAGGCAGGCCGGCGCATCGGCGAGCACGCCACGGCGCACGGCCTGCCAGCCGTCCACGTCGTTCTGCACGGCGGGGAGCCGCTGCTGGCTGGCCGCCGGCACGTGGCAGAGCTCCTCGAAGCCGTACGCGAAGGCATCCCGGCGGACGTGAGGGTCCGCTTCGAGCTCCAGACCAACGGAACGCTCCTCACGAAGGCGTGGCTCGACCTTTTCGAGAGGTACGGGGTGGTCGTGGGCGTGAGCCTCGACGGGCCCCCGACCGCGAACGACCGGCACCGGCTGACCCATACCGGGCGGCCCAGCTCGGCCGCCGCCGTTCGCGGCATCGAGCTGCTTCGGGACCGACACCATCTCTTCGCTGGCCTCCTCGCCGTCGTGGACCTGGCCAACGACCCCGTCGAAGTCCATGACTACCTCGCGTCGTTCGGGCCGCCGGTCATCGACTTCGGTCTTCCGCACGCCACCCACGACGACCCGCCGCACCGCGACAACCTCGATGTCCCCGAGTACGGGCTCTGGATGAGCCGGGTGTACGACGCATGGCTCGCCCAGCCCGAGCACCGGCACAGCATCCGGATGCTGGAAGACATCGTGGCGCTCAGCTCCGGCGTGCGCGGTGCCGTGGAGACACTCGGCCTGGCCCCGCCGACGAGCATCGTGATCGAGTCCGACGGGACGATGGAAGGCGTGGACACGCTGCGCTCCGTCGAAGAAGGCGCGTCCCGGCTCGGGCTGGACGTCTTCCAGCACTCCCTCGACGAGGCGTCGCGTCACCCGAAGCTCCTACACAGGGCATACGGACGGGCGGCACTCGCCGAGAAGTGCCAGAGCTGCCCTCTGGTAGAGGTCTGCGGTGGCGGGTACCTCCCCCACCGCTTCAGCGCGGTCGGCGGATACAGGAATCCCTCCGTCTACTGCGCGGACCTGGAGTACCTGATCCGACACGTTCAGGACTCCTTGCGTGCGAGCGGGTGGGACGCGTACGCGCCGCCCGTGCAGCCTCCATGAGACGGCGGGCGTAGCGCCGCCGAGGTGCTGAGCGTTGGAGCCAGTGAGCGAAGTGAAAGACGAACGAGGAACGAGGAGTTGTCCATGACGGTGACGATCCGACCTGCCGAGCAGCGGGACGTCCACGCGGTGGCCGAACTGATCGAGGAGATCGAGCGGTTCTACGGATCGACCGAGATCCAGCCCTTCGAGGAGCGGCGCGCGCAGGTGGAGGAAGCGCTGTTCGGTGCCCCGCCGCTCGCCTCGGCTCTCCTGGTCGAGGACGAGGCCGGGGACATCGTGGGGCTCGCCGCCTACTCCTTCCTCTGGCCGGCCGCGGGCTCCACGCACTCCCTGTTCCTCAAGGAGCTATACGTGCGCGACACTCTGCGCCGCCAGGGCATCGGTGCCCGGCTCATGGACGAACTCCGGGCCCTGGCCGCCGCGCGCCCAGGGTGCGGCCGCGTCGAGTGGATGACGGACCACGACAACCCCGTCGCCCGCGCGTTCTACAAGTCGCTCGGGTTCGCCGAGTTCGATGGGAAGATCGTCTACCGGATCGAGGCGACCGGCACGGCGTGAGGGGACGCGGGGGCTGTGAAGGAAGAACGCTGCGAGCGATGCGAACTCATCGTCGGGCAGGGGTGCTGCTGCCCGACGAACGGAGCCGTTCCGAGGGCGCGGTCCATGTCCTTGCCCAGGCGGGAATGGCGAGGGTTCCCGGCGGACACGATCCTGATCTCGCCCACAGGCTGTGCTCACCTGCCCGGCGCCTGCGACCACCCCTACGAGGAGCTGGTGAAGGCGCCGGGCTGGGGCTGGATCCCTGACCCGCCGACCGGGCTCTGGGGCCGCTTGAGCGAGACGTACCCGGCTGTAGCCACGGAAGGCAACACCGCTCGACAGGCGACGCGGCGGTGCATCCACTGCCAGGAGACGGTCCCGTAGCGGTTCCGCTGCCGTCCGCCGTTCACACCGCGACGCTCAGCACCTCCGTCAGCCGGTTGGCGGTGTCCGGGCCCCCCGTGCGGGCCTGGCACGCCAGGTGAGAGCGGCGTTCTGGGGCACCGCGTACGGCCCGAGTGGGGCTGCGTGGATAGCGCCCGCGGCGGCGGGGCGCTCAGGGCCTGGTGGCGATGACCGCCTCGGTCCGGATCACCTCGTCGAACCGTCCGGACGGCGCGAACGCGAGCAGCGCCTCGCGCAGGTCCTGCTCGAACGCGTCCTTCTTCTCGCCGAGCTGGGCGGGGCTGGAGTAGGAGAGGCTGAAGACCCAGCCGATGACCTCGTCCACGGTGCGGGTCATGGTGTGGTCCCAGCGTGCGGTTTCGACCTGGGAGAACGGGCTGCGGGCGAGGACATCCTGGTGGCGTTCCTTGGGGTGGGTGTAGGTGCCGGAGCCGGCGCGCCGGTCGGGGCCGAGGTAGCGGGTACGGACCTCGTCGACGACCTGCAGCCAGGGGGCGGGCTCCAGGTCGCCGGGGGCGCCGCCGGAGGCGAGGACGATCGCTCCGCCAGGCTCGATGATCCGGTCGAGATCCCGGGCGACCTGGTCACGGTCCATCCAGTGATAGGCCGCGCCCATGACGGTGAGGAGCACGGGCCCGATGTCCATCGCCGGGAGGGTGATGGAGTCGCCCTCGCGCCAGGTGATGTTGGTGAAGCCGCGTTCAGCGGCCAGGCGGCGGCCCTCTTCGAGCATGCCCTTCTCGGGGTCGACGGCGACGACCTCGCTGACGAGTGGGGCGAGTTCGAGGGCGATGATGCCGGGGCCGGCGCCGAGGTCGAGGACGCGCTGGGTGCCGTCGAGGCCGAAGCGGTCGGCAAGCAGGGTGTAGAACTCGGGCGCGTAGCGGGGCCGGAAGGCTGCGTAGTACGGCGCGGTGGACGCGAACAGCTCTTCGGGCTTGTACGAGGGGGTGGAGGAGGTCACGGGTCCAGTCTCTCGCGGTGGTGCGGTCAGGGGCGGGTGATCGGTCAACGAGCCGGGGCGGTGCTCAGGTGCTGCCGCCAGTCGGCCAAGGGGTGGGCGCCGGAGCCCTCGCGGGCGACGGAGCTGTCGGGGTTGCGGTCGCGGGCGCCGAGAAGCTGCCGCTCGACGGCGTCGAGGTCCGGCCGGTCGAGAAAGCCGGGCACGGGGTCGTCGACCGCGTTGAGCCACCGGTAGCCGTACTGCATCATCACGGCCAACCGGTCGTGGCCGGAGCGGTTGAGGCCGCCGGCGTGCCAGGTGCGGTTCTCGAAGAGCACCACGTCGTACGGGCCGATGTCCGGAGTGATCGCGCCGGGCGGGTCGATGTCCCCCTGGGGGACGGCGACGGGCCCGGTACGGGTGTGGCTGCTGGGCACGAACATCGTGAACCCCGCGTCCGGTCCTGGATCGGTGAGGAAGTACGCCACCTTGATCGCCAGGCGGGGCGTGTGCTCGACGCCGAGGTCGGCCACGGTGGAGGACATGTCGCGGTGCCATCCGTGCCGGGACGGCACGCGGATGGTGCGCTGCTCGTCGGGCAGGGACGGCATGGCGATCAGGTTGCTCGACATCAGGTGGATGTTCGGGCTGAGCAGGCCGACGAGGGTGGGCAGGACGGCCGGGTTGGCGACGAGCGGTAGAAAGGCGTCGTCCAGGGCGACGACGCCACGGAAGCCGTCCTTGCCATCGACCGAGCGGTCCCGGCCCACGGTGCGGTCGGTGGCGAGGAGCCGTACGGCGGCCTCGGCCGCGCGGTCGCGGACCTCGGGGGAGAGCGCGCCGCTCAGGATGAGGAGGCCGTCGCGGTCGAAGGCGGCCAGCTGCTTCGGGTCGGGTGTGGACGGCGAGGTGGTCATCGTGGCTTCTTCAGCATCGAGAGCGCCTGGGCGGTGAGCACGGCGGCGGACATGCCGCAGAGCTCCAGCAGGTCGGCGGACGGAAGGGGACGGCCGAGGTCGCGGTAGCCGACTACCCAGACCCGGGCGGCTTCGCCGCGGGCGGCGAGCAGGGCCCGTACAGCCGGGGCTTGCGTGACGGTGGCCAGCAGTACGGGAACGCCGGCGGGGAACAGTCGGGCGAAGGTGCCGTCGGGTAGCGCGGCGGGCCAGGTGTCCGGTTGGCCGAGGACGGTGAGGTCGTTGATGTGCACGTACTGGATACGCGTGTCCGGACGGGCGGCGGCGAGCTGGCCGGCCGCGGCGGACAGCTCGCGCGCCGCGACGTCGCCGGCGGAAGCGAGGACGATGTCCGGGTGCTCCTGACCGGGGGTACTCAGGTGGGGCCAGATCGCAGCGCCGTTCGTCATCTCCTCGCGGAAGGTGTCCGGCGGGAACGTGAGCGTGTGGTGCTTGTCGGCGATCAGGAAGTTCGCCCGGTCCCGCCCGGTGAGCATGGCCGTGAGGGTCGCGGCCGCGCGGGTGGCGTCGGCCGGGGTGTAGACGTGCACGGTGGGGTTCTCGGTCTCCAGCATCGCGGAGACGAGCCCAGGGTTCTGGTGGGTGTAGGTGTTGCGCCAGCCCAGCGAGGTGATCAGGTAGTTGATGTTCGGCAGCCCGCCCATGCCGGTCGCGGTCCGCGCACTGCGGTGCTTGAGGTGCTGGACGAGCGGGCTGGTGTTGACCGCCGCGAACGCCTCGTACGTGGCCAGAAGCGCGTCGCGGCCCGTCTCGGTGTAGCCCTGGAGCCAGGCTTGGCAGATCTCCTCGTTGAGGATCTCGCTCGCCCATTCCGGCAGCCGGTCGTCCCCGGCGTCGGCCAGGCGCAGCCGGTTGGAGGCCGCCTCGTCCGGGCTGAACAGCCGGAACGAACCGGCGGCGGCGCGCTCGCGTATCACGGCGCTGACCAGCGGCCACGCTGGCTCTCCGCGGACAGCGAGCGGCGCGACCGGTGGGGCAGGGCGGGGCCGGGGCGGCGGGTGTGGCAGCGCCTGCCGTACGAGGTCGGACGGCTGCCCGCGGTCGGTGAACAGAGAGGCGGGCTCGTACGAGGCCAGCCAGGCGGCGAGGGCGGCGAACTCCTCCCGGTTGCGGGCGGGGTCCTTCAGCGGGGTCTTGTGGACGGCCGGGGTTCCGGCGATCTGGCGGCCCGCGACCTGCTCGGGGCCGGTCGCGCCCTTGGACATGGTCAGGACGATGACCGGCTGCGGCCGGGCGACACCGAGCGGCCGCAGCCTGGCGAACACCTTGGCCAGGACCGTCCGGAAGCCGGCGGCGTCGGAGCCGTCGTGGAGGAACGGCTCGTACCCCAGGCCGGTGAAGTACGCGCGCAGTTCGTTCTCGTCGAGCCCGGACAGGATGGAGGGGCCGCCCATCCGCAGGCCATTGGCCAGCACGACGGGCAGTACGGCGCCGTGCAGCCCGGACCCGAGCAGCGCCCGCCGGGCCGTCCACGCGGCCGCGGCAGCGCCGGTCTCCAACTCCCCGTCGCCGAGCAACGCGACCACCAGGCGGTGCGGGGCGTCCAGGACCATGCCCTGCGCGACGGCGAGTGCCGGCCCGAGCTGGCCGCCGGTGTAGCGCACGCCGGGGATCAGCGGAGTGATCTCTCCGCCGTAGGCGCGGGTGTGGGGGAAGCCCTCGGCGAGCGCGCGCAGGTCTGCGGCGGACCAGCCCGGGCCGTTGCCGGTCAGGGTGAGGGTCTTGGTCAGGTACGCGTGAGCCAGCGCCGACGGCCCGGCGTGGCCGGCGCCGTGGACGACCAGGACTTCACTGCCGGGGGGCCGCCATGCGGTGAGCGGCCCCAGGTGCGCGAGCATGCAGTTCACCGGCGGGCACACCCCCCAGTGTCCGCTCGGCGCCTCCTTCACGTCCTCCACCCGCAGCGGCCGGGCGGGCAGCACGTTGTCGTTCAGGTACAGCTGCGCGGCGCACAGGTAGTTCAGCGCCCGCCACGCGGCCGTCACGGCCGCGTCCGGCACACGGGCCGCGGCGTGCGCGGCGGCCTGGCTCCAGTCGGGGAAGTCGCCCGGGCCCGCCACGGCGGCGGGCCCGGGGAGCAGGGCGATCTTGGTCACCGTGCCGTCCCCTTCCGCGCGGCGACGGCGTCCACGGCGGCGGTGACCCGCCCGGACCGGATCTCCTCGGTGCCGGCCTCGGTGATCAGGTGGAGGATCTGCGCCTGCTCGTGGGCGGGCACCGCGCCCCAGTCTAGCCCGGCCCGTTCCAGGGCGGCGGCCAGGTCCTCGGGCACGCTGCGCGGAGTGCGGTCCCGCAGGCCCCGCACCGTCAGCGGCACGCCGGTCACGCCGTCGGCGACGGCCGCGTACGGCACCGCGGCCTGCCCGCGCAGTGCGTAGGCCACGACGGTCCTGGAGCTGCCGGTGGGGAAGGTGACACGTAGCTGGGTACCGCGCTGGCCGACCGGTCCGCGGCAGGGCAGCAGCAGGAAGTCCCGGCCGCCGATCCGCTCCGGCCGGGCCACCACACGCACGACGTCAGATGCGGCCGGCAGCGGTAGCAGGACCAGCGGATTCGGACCGGCTTGGTCGCGCTCGGACAGCTGGGGCGGTCGGGTGACGGCGATGATGCCGCCCTGGCCGGCCCCGGCGCGCCGCGCCGCCTTGTGCGTGAAAAGGGTGCGATCGACCGCCGCGAGCAGGCTGTCGGTGAACCTGTGCTTCCACCCGCGCTGCCGCTCGGCGGGCAGGTCGCCGGCGGTGACGAACATCAGGGCGAAGGAGACCGTCACCGGCAGCACGGCGCTGAGCCGGTCTCGCAGGATCCCGAGGGCCTGGTGGAACTGGGCGGCGTCGTCCACGACTGCGGCAAGGATCACCTCGTCGCCGCCGAAGGTCGCCGCGCAGCCGGAGTCGAAGGGCTGCTCGCGGAACCACGCGCGGGTCGTGGCCCCCACGGTCGCCATGACCTCGTTGCCGGCCAGGTGCCCGTAGGAGGTCGGGTTGGTGGAGTTCGTCCGCTCCACGTGGTCCTTCAGCCCGTCGACGTCCCCGATCGCCAGCGCCACCAGCCGCCCCGCCTCCAGCGCGGCGGCCAGGCAGCGCGGGATGTGGCTGTGGAAGTCGGGGAACGCGACCAGGCCGGTGACCGCGTCCTCGCGGCTGCCCTCGCACCAGGTGCGCAGCGGCAGCTGACTGGGGTCGAACAGCGGCACGGACGAGGTCAGCGGGTCGGGGACAGAGGGTTTTGCCGGACGGGATGTACGCGACGTACTGGACGGCTCCATCAGCCGGCCACCTCCGATGTGATTGTGCCGGTCGCCGCCCGGGCGGGCAGCAGCAGCGGGAGGGCGTTGAGGGAGTGCAGGCGCGGCGTGCTCGCGGCCGGCATCAGCGGCCCGTTCGTGTGGTGCCGGTCCACCCAGGCCGTGTGCCAGCCGGCCGCCGCGGCCCCGCGTACGTCGGCGCTCATCGAGTCGCCGACGTGCAGCAGCTCTCCCGGCCGCAGCCCGCTGGCGTGCTCGACGGCGGCGAACGCCTCCAGCTCGGGCTTGATCGCGCCGGTGCGCGCCGAGTAGAAGACTCCGTCCAGCAGCTCGCGGAACGCGGGAGGATCCTGTTCGGGCACTGAGGAACCAAGCGCGTTGGTCAGGGCGTACAGGGCGTAGCCCCTCGCCCGCAGCTCGGCGAGCATGTCCGGCACGTCCGGGTACAGCCGCGGGTTCTCGGCCCGGCGCCGGGCCCGCTCCAACACTTCGGCAAGCCGGTCGGCCAGTGCGGGCCGCCCGAAGTCCGCCGCAAGTTCGTGCGCCAGGTCCTTCGGGGTGACCAGGCGCCGCTTGGCTCCCTTGCCCATCAGAACACGGGCCTCCTCCAAGGAGATGCCGAGGACTTCGGCGACCTGGCCGGTCGTGGCCACCGCCTCGGGCCGTACCAGCGTGCCGCCCAGGTCGAAGCAGACCGCCCGCACCTCAGGCCACATCACCTGGCCAGTCACGACCCGACCGCCCATACCGGAAGGGGCGAGGTGGTGACTGGCGGCGGGGTGAGCCCGGCCCCGGGGGCGGACGGCAGCATTCCCGCCTCCACGACGACGGCCTCGGCGAACACTTGCTGCCGCAGCGGCTCCAGCGTCAGATGCCACTCCACCGCAGGGACCTTGTCCCGGCAGCACGCGCCGGCCAGCGCGAGCGCCGCCCACAGCCGGTCGCCGTGCGGGAACGTCGCCATTCCCAGATCGGCGGCGACCTCGGTGGTGTGCAGGGAGCGGGCCAGCCCGCCCGACCACCCCGGGTCGGTCTGCCACACGTCCACCACCCCGCCGGCCAGCAGCCGCGTTTGCTCGTGCTCGTCGACCGCGTGCTCACCGGCGGCCATCGGCACCCGAACCCCCGCCGAACGCACCTGGGCCCAGGCGAAGCCGCCCGGCTCCAGCAGCTCCTCGGCGAAGGTGACCTCCAGGTCGGCCAGCACGGGCAGCAGGGTGAGCGCCTCGTCCAGTCGGCACCGGCGCAGCCCGTCGACCATGAACCTTCCCTCGCCCGCCGCCTCCCGCAACGCCCCCAGCACCCGGCCAACTACCCGCGGCCCCTGGCGCAGCAGCTCCTTCGTGAGCGGCCACTTCTGCCCCCAGAACCCCTGCTCGGCGATCCACGCCGCCGCCTTCACCGCCTCCGGGTGAGCCGGGTCCAGGCCGAGCGTGGACGCGTACGCCGGCACCCGGGCCCGCACCGTGCCGCCCAGCAGGTCCGACGCCGTTCGACCCGAGGCCCGCGACGCCAGATCCCAGCACGCCAACTCAACCGCTGAGGCCGCCTGCCGGGCGTGCGCCCCATGCTGGTGCCGCCCCGCCCGCTGCCGGTAGACGAGCTTGCGCGGTGCCGCCGCATCGTGCCCGACCAGCCCGTCGGCGAGGGTGTCCACGACGAGCCGCGCCACGCTCTCTCCCACGGGCGCGTGCCAGCCAGATACCCCGTCACCCACTACCTCGATCGCGAACCGCGTCCGGTGCTCGGGCCACGACGGCCCCGCCGGGGCCACCGCCACGGCCGCGATCGCATCCGGTAGGCCCTCCGGCAGACCGGCCGGCTGCCCGGCCACCGGCCACACCCGCACCGCCCGCACCACCGTCATGGCGCCGCTGTCCTGCCCGGCCATCAGATCCGCGCCCCGGTCAGCTGCTCCCCGGCGAACGTGTACGCCCACGGCGAGCGGTAGTTCTGCCACCACTGTGGGCGCAGCCCCGTCTCCGCGAACAGTTCCTCGACCGCTCGGCGCATCGTCAGGTTCCACTCGATCGTGTCCGACCCGGGCGTGCGGTATACGTCCATGTACGGGTTGTGGGCCTGGTACGTCTGGAACCGCGGGAACGCCGTGGTCACCGGCACCAACCGCTTCAGGTTCTCCACGGCCTCCTCGATCGGGTCCAGGCCCACGATGTAGGTGAAGTCCGTGGTGATGCCCCGCTCCTTCGCCGCCCCGAGCGTCTCGACCATCTGGTCCACCGTCAGCGCGGCCTTGGACTGCTTGAGGATGTTCGCCCGGTTGGTGAAGCACTCCACCGTCAGTGTCAGGTGGAACGGGCCGAGCTCGGCGGCCCGGTACAGGCCCTCCTCACTGGTGAGGACCGACGACAGGAAGTGCAGGGTCCCCTCGCAGCCGGTGCTGCGCATCGCGGCGCGCACGCCCTCCAAGTGCTCCAGGGCCAGGTGCTCGTAGAGGAAGCAGCCAGTGCACACCGTGACGGTCTCGACCCCCGACAGGTCCACCATGCCGGAGTTCGCCGCGAGGGTGGCGAAGTAGCCGGGCAGGTCGAGTTCGCGGATCGCCGGGTCCGAGGCGCCCTCCAGCGTGTTCGGGCAGAAGGTGCACCCGGTGCACTGGGAGCGCTGGTTCGAGTTGAGGGTGAGCATCTTGGTGCCGTTGCGCCAGTAGCCCAGCACGGCGTCGTCGTCCTCGATGCCGGCGACCGTGCCGACCCGCTCGCCGTGCAGGCGCAGCTCGTGCTCGTCGATCTCGAAGGGCGAGTCCTCGCGGCCCAAGGACAGGATCAGGTACGACGGGTCGGCCGGCCGCGAGTCCAGTTCCAGCCGAAGCCGCATCCGCGGCTTGTCCAGCGGCGAGCGCGCCCCGCAGCTGTTCAGCGCGAGAAGCAGGACGTCCTCGCGGTTGATCTTCCACTCACGGGCCACCTCTTCCAGGTGGCTGACGGATTCGAGCATCGGCTTCCCTCTCTGATGTCTGGTGTCTTGTGCTACGGGCCCACCCGCAGTGACGGGCGTCATGCCACGACCTCCGGCGTCGCCGCGTACCGCAGCTGACCGCGGAGGAAGATCTGCAGGAGGAGGCGGCGCTCGTCCTCGGGTACGTCCTCCTGGCCGCCGCCGAGGACCTCGCGGCCGTGGCAGCACAGGTGCTGGTTGGCGATGAGCAGGTCGCCTCGCCCGAGCAGGAACCGGCGCTGCCCGACAATCAGTTCGCGCTCCAGGGCCCGAGCCGCCTTGACGTACGGGTCGGCGGGATCGGCGTCCGCGAGCATCGTGGTCGTGAACCGGACGAAGCCCTCCGCCGGCGGCAGGCCGTCGAGGATCGGGAAAGGCTGCCACTCCTCCCCGACGCCCGTGAGCTCGAAGAGCGACCCGTCGACGTACCGCGGGTGGGTCAGGAGCTCGGCGTCGGCGTAGCCGAGCCGGTCCACGGCGCGGCGGACCTGCGAGGTCAGGCTGTAGCCCTGGCCTCTGGGATCGGGGCGGACGCACAGCTGGGCGATGTAGTCCGGCGGGAGCGTGGAGTTCGCGACGTCGATATGCATCGGGTCGATGGCGAGGTTGGTGCTCAGCGGCTGCCACAGCGGCCAGCAGTCGAAGGCCCGCAGCGGCGTCGCGATCAAGGAGAGCAGCGCGGTCACTGCCCGCAGGGCCGCTTCCTCGGAGTCGGCCGCGTCGAGCAGCCCGGCCAGCTCGACGACCGCGAAGCCCTCGCCCGCGGGGGCGCCGAGCAGCTGGTGGCAGGTCGTGGTGAACTCGGCGAGGCGGGGCATGCCGGCCAGCACCCCGTGGTATCGCGCGGCGGTCTCGGGCGAGAGCAGCCCGTCGTCACCGAGCCGCCACTCGGGAAGGGCGGCAGCCTGCCGGGCGAGGTCGGCGACGAGCTCCTTCGGCAGGCTCACCCGGTACTCGGGCACGGACACGGAACGGGACGTCATGAAGCACCCCTCGTGGGAATCAGCGGATGGGGATACGGATACGGGAGGTCGGTGCGGGCGACGGCGACCCAGATGATCAGCAAGACCGGCACGACAGGGACCGCGAACTGGAACCAGCCGAAGCCGTAGCGCCGGAGCAGCCGGAGAGGGTGGCGGAAGGCCCAGCGGGATCGGGCGAGCCGCCGCCGGGGGATCATGGCTTTGGGCGCCGAGATCATCGGTGCCTGCGCTTCGATCCCGCCGCCAGCCGAGGGCCGACCGCCGTGTCCTTGGGAGCCGCCGTGTTTTCGGGAGAGGAACCGTCCCGGCGGTGCCGTCGCAGATCGGCGAGGGAATCGGGCGTCGAGGCGAACGCGCCCGTCTTCTCCAGCCAGCCCATGAACGAGTCGTGGTCCTCCGGGTGAAACCAGAGCGTCACCATCGACGGCGCGACGATCCCCTCGGCCCGTCCCTCCTCGACCACTGTGAGTACCTTCGGCCACTCGGGGCGGTCCGCCCGACTGGAAAGCACGGCGGCCCGGTCGACGTAGGTCGCCGCCACGGTCCAGCCGCGCGTCTTCACGTACCGGAGCACGTGCCGTAGCGCCCGCTGGGGCTGTGCCTTCGGAGCGGCGGCTCCGGGAGAGAGACACGCGTACACGACGACCCGGGCGCCGGGCGGGACCCGCCACGACGGGGCCTTGACCGCCTGGCTCATGCCGCCCGGCCCCGGTTCGTCGGAGAGGGCTCCCGCATGACCGGGAAGACGCACCACGCGACCGTGCCGTCGTCGGTGAACCCCCAGCTGCCGCCGAGCTCAGTCACGAGCGCGTCCACCAGCCACAGGCCGCGCCCCTGCTCCGCCTCGGCCCCGGCCCGCCTGGGTCTCGGTACCTCGGACGGCGAACCGTCGTCGACCTCCAGGCGGACTTCGTCGCCCACGCGGCGCATGCGCAGGCCCACGGCCTCGCTCGTCCCGTGGACGACCGCGTTGCCGACCAGTTCCGAGATCACCACCTCGGCGGAGTCGACCCGCGCCTGCGGCACCTGGCACAGGGCGCGCAGCCAGGCCGTTCCGATGCGCCGCGCCTGTGAGACCCGCGAGGCGTCGCTGACGAAGGAGACGTCCACGGGCGACGGCGCTATGCGCGCGCTGCTGCCGGCCGTGGGGACGCCACGGCAGCCCGTGAGGCTCGCGCTGATGATCGAGGTGGCAATCGAGGACGCCATCGCCCAGCCCTTCCGCATGTCCGATCCTGGTGGCGAGACGTGGCCGGGAGGCCACGCCGTCGCGGTCACCGAACGATGACGGCGGGCCGACGGACTTTCCTATGGCCCCGATCTCGTCGTTCCGGCCCCCGGCGGGTCCTGCCGTGGTCTTCTGGGACTCGGGTGCGTCCTGCCCGGCCGCCGGGCGGGTAGGTGATCGACAATCGCCGCGTACAGGCGGAGGGCCTGACGGCGTCCATACGAAGGGGGGCACGGTGGGCGACAGACAGCTGACGGTGTTCGGCAGGCTCGTACGGGAACGCGGCTGGGGATACGCACGGTTCGGCCGCGAGTTCCGCAAGGTCTGCGCCGACCTGCGCCTAGACGACGTCACACCACAGCGCAAGCAGTACGACCGGTGGCGCACGGGACAGATCAAGGGCGTGCCGCGCGCCGAGGCGTGCGAGGCACTCGAGGGCATGTTCCCGGGCTGGACGGCCGAGAAGCTGCTCGCCTTAGCAGACCCCTCGCCGCTGGTAGCGACCGCCGACACCCCACCGACACGCACCGAGCAAGAGCCGAAGCACGCGTCCGAGACAGGGGCGAACGTGCTCCTGGAGGAGGACGAGATGAAGCGGCGAACCCTCATCCGCGGGCTTGTCGTCGGAACCACCCTCGGCATCACGGAATCGGCCCTGGAGGTCATGGCCGCCGCACGGCAGCGCATGGACCTGGCGCTGGAGTCGTCGGCCGTCGGGCCGGCGACTCTGGAACGCTGGGAGACCACCGCGTACGAGTACGCGCATGCTTACCAGACCGTGCCGCCTCACCGGCTTCTCGCCGATGTCCTCGCCGACTTCACCGAGGTGGAGCGGCTGTTGGAACAGCGGCAGCCCATCCGCTATCGCCGACGCCTCTGCCGGGTCGCAGCCCAGCTCGCCGCCCTGGCAGGGATCTTCGCCTCCGCTCTCGGCGCCCACCGCGAGGCCCGAGGCTGGTTCCACACCGGACGCCTCGCCGCCTCGGAGGCCGGCGACAACCAGCTCGAAGGAGCGCTCACCGTACGCTCGGCCATCGTCTCCCTCTACTACGGGACTCCGGCCTCCGCCCACGAGCAGGCCGCCCGAGCGCGGCACATCCTGGGCGACACCATCGGCCCCGCCACCACCCGCGGCCTGCTCGTCGAGGCCCGCGCGCTCGCCCGCATGGGACGCGGGGACGAGGCGCTGCCGCTGCTGCGCCAGGCGGAGGACGCCTTCGGTCGGCTGACCGCCGAGGACCGCGACGACCCCTCCTTCGGGCACACCGAACGCCAGTTCCTCTGGCACCTCGGCAACGCGTGGACGCACCTGGGCCGCACCGAGGACGCCTGGCAGGTTCAGCGCCGCGCCCTCGACCTCTACCCGCCCACCGAGTATCTCGACCCGACCCTGATCCGATTGGACCGCGCGACGTGCCTGGCCCAAAGCGGCGAGCCGGAGGAGGCGTACCGCAGCGCCACGCAGGCCCTCACGTGCCTACCGGACGAACACCGCACCGGCATGGTCATGAAGTACGCCACCGACTTCAGCCGCACCGCCGGACACGCCCAGCTCCCCGCCGGCAGGGAGTTCGCCGAGCTGCTGCGAGCCTAACCCGAGCTACCGGCCGACCACAGGATTGACGAGGGCGCCGATCCCGGAGACGTGCACCACCACCTCGTCGCCCGGGACGACCGGGCCCACCCCGGCCGGCGTGCCCGTCAGCAGCACATCACCCGGCTCCAGCGTGACCGCCGCCGTGATGTACGCCAGCAGAGACGCGACCGGATGCAGCATGGTGTCCGTACCGGCCGACTGCCGCTCCTCGCCGTTCACCTCGCAGCGCACGACGAGCTTCGTCGGGTCGAGGCTGCTGGTGATCCATGGACCAAGCGGGCAGAACGTGTCGAACGCCTTCGCCCAGGACGGCTGCCCGTCCTCCCGCTGGATGTCCCGCGCGGTCACGTCGTTGGCGCAGGTGTAGCCGAAGACGTAGTCCAGCGCGTGCTCGGCGGGCACGTCGCGAGCCGCGCGTCCGATGACCACGGCGAGCTCGGCCTCGTAGTGCACCTCGTGCGACTGAGCTGGGTAGCGGATCGGCTCCCCGGGGCCGATCACGGCGGACGGCGGCTTGAAGAAGAGCCGGGGTACGGCCGGCGTGTCCAGGCTCAACTCGGCGATGTGGTCGGCGTAGTTCCGGCCGACCGCCACGATCTTCCCCGGGCTGACCGGGGCGAGCAGCCGTACGTCGTGGAGCGGAACGCGGCGGCCCGTGGCCTCCGTCGCTCCCCTCACCGGATCGGCGCTCAGCACATCCAGGACGTCGCCCCCGTCCTCAGCGATGAGGCGCCCGTGAAGGACGTCGCCCTTCCACTCGAACCTGGCCAGCCGCTGCGATTCACCCGTCAGCCTCATGTCTGAACCGTACCTTCGCTCCAGGGTACGGCGGCCTTTCTCGGACAAGCCCGGGAGAGCCATCGGCCGGTCGCGGTCAGAAAGCTCGGAGGGACACCCGGGCTTGCTCATAGTCCAGGTTCTCGATGTAGATCTCCATCCACGCGAGACCCAGGCGCGCAGCTCGGGGGCCTCCTTGCGGAACGAGTCCGGCGGGAAGCTGTTCAGCCTCTCGGCGATCACCACGCTCTGCGAGTGGTATATGACACCGAACGCCTTGGGGTCCTCGGCGACGCCCCGCATGAGGCGGGCGAGGTCGCCCCTCTCTCATGCGGGTCGCTGACACCCGCCCGGCGCGATGCGGAGTGCGCTTGGCTCAGTCGGCAGGGACCGTGACTCCCAGCAGGGCGGCTGTCGCCGGTTGGGTGGGCTGGGAGAAGAGGCGTGTCGTGGGTCCTTGTTCGACGGCGTGGCCTTCGGACAGGACGAGCAGGGTGTCGGTGCGGTTCTCCAGGAGTTGCAGGTCGTGGCTGATGAGGACGAGCGTGAGGTCGCGTGTGGCCCGGAGTTCGTCGAGGAGGTTCATGACAGCATCGGCCGTGTCGGCGTCGAGGGCGGAGGTCACCTCGTCGCACACGAGGATGTCCGGGTCTGCCGCAAGGGCTCGGGCAATGGAGGCGCGCTGACGCTGGCCGCCGGAGAGTTCGTGGGGGTAGCGGGCGGCGAAGTCGGCTGGGAGGCCGACCTGTTCGAGAAGTGCCAAGACGCGTTCGTCTCTCGCCGCGCGCGGGGTGCGGCCGTGGAGAGTGAGCGGGCGGCGGATGGCCGAGCCGACCGTCCGGCTGGGGTTGAGGGTGCCCAGGGGGTTCTGCGGGATGAGCTGGATCGCGCGGCGCTGGTCGCGGGTGCGGCGAGTCGCCGAGGCGGGAAGCGGGGCGCCGTCGAGGGTGACGGTGCCGCCGGTCGCGCGATGGAGGCCGACGACGGTGCGCATGAGCGTGGTCTTGCCGGAGCCCGAGGCGCCCACCACGCCCAGGCTGCCGCCCCTGGGGAGGGTGAGATCGATGCCGTGCAGGGCGGGGATCCTGCGACCGCGGTGAGTGAAGGCGGCCGTGAGACCGGTGACCGTCAGCACCGGGGGCTTGTCTGCGGCAAATGACGGGCGGGTCGAGAGGGGGCCGGGGACGGACGCCGACGCCGTACGGATTCGCGGGCGCAGTTCCACGACTTCGTCGGCCAGTCGGGTGACGAGTTCCGCGTCGTGGCACGACAGGGCGATGGCGATCCGGTGCTGCTCGGCCAGGTGCCCCAGGAGGTCCCCGATCTCGTCGCGCAGGTTCGTGTCCAGGCCGGCGGTGGGTTCGTCGAGGAGAAGGACGACGGGGCGGCGGGCCAGCGCGCGCGCGAGGGCGACGCGGCGCTGCTGGCCGCCTGAGAGGCCGCCGGGGCGGCGGTCGGCGAGGTCTCCGTCGGTGGGGAGGCGTACCTCGGCGAGGAGGGCGCGCAGTGCCTCCGGGCTTCGGTCGGCAGCCACCTCGGCGAGCAGACGGCGGACCGTCATCCGAGGGTTGAGGCCGGAGCCGGGGTCCTGGCCGACGTAGGCCAGGCGATGGCGTCGGAGCTCTCTCAGCTGCGCGTCCGGGAGCGACAACGGGTCGTCGCCGAGGACGTCGATGGTGCCCGCCGTGCGGTGCGCGCCCGGCGGCAGGACGCCGGCGACCGCCCGCAGCAGCGTCGTCTTCCCGCAGCCGGAGGGGCCTGTGAGGGCCACGACGCGGCCGGTGCGGAGTTCGAGGCCGCCGTTCTCCAAGAGCAGGCGGCCGTCGGGTCCGGCGATGGTGAGGCCGTCGACGCGTACGACGGTCTCTCCCTCGGGTATCTGCTGGTCCGCGTACCAGCGGGGCATGTGGTTCACAGCGCGGTCACCGCCTTGCGGCCGCCGGGCGAGACGAGCGCGGAAGCGGCCAGGTTGACGCTCATGGCCAGCAGGCCGATGGCGATGCTGGGGGCCAGTACGGCCCAGGGGTTGAGGAGGATGCCGCCGGCGTTCTCGCGGATCATCAGCGCCCAGTCGGCGGCGGGCGGCTGGGGCCCGACCTGGAGGAAGCCGGCCGTGGCGACGACGTACACGGCGGCGACGAACCGCAGCCCGAACAGGGCGAGGAGGGTGGCGCGCAGATTGGGCAGGACTTCCCTGACCACGAGGTAGCCGAGGCGTTCTCCTCCGGCCGCCGCCGCTTCGACGTAGCCGGACGCCACGACGGGCGCGGCGGCCGCGGCCACCAGCCGTACCGCGTACGGCACGCCGAGCACGTAAGCGGCTGCGATCAGCGCGATGCGCCCGCCGGTCGGCCAGGACAGGGCGACCAGGAGGATGCCGAGGACGGGCGGCAGCAGCATGAGGACGTCGGCCGCGCGGTCGATGGCGCGTCCGATCCTCGGGCGCAGGGCGGCGACCGTGCCCAGGACGGAGGCGGTCACGGTGACGAGCGCAGCCACGACGAGGGAGGTGGCGATGAGTTCGCGGCCGCCGGCGAGCAGCCGGGTCCAGACGTCGCGGCCGAGCTGGTCGCCGCCGAGCGGGGCTCCGTCGCCGGCTTTCGCGTACGGGGCGGTGATCGGGGCGTCGATGGCGTGCGGAGCCAGCCACGGCCCGGCCACGGCGAGAAGAAGCAGGAGCAGCGCCGGGAGGGTACGCAGCAGCCTGCCCTGTACGGGGCGGGTGCGGCGTGCGGGAAGTGCGGTGGTCACAGGCGTCCTCCGGATGCCCAGGCCCGGACGAGGTCGGCGAGTAGGAATACGCCGGTGATGACCGCGCCGGTGACGGCGACGACTCCGGCGATGACGGGGCTGTCGCGGTCGGTGACGGCTCCGGCGAGAACGGCCCCGAGACCGGGGTAGTTGAAGATGGTCTCCACCACGACCGCACCGCCCAGGAGCATCCCGGTGGAGGTGGCGAGGCCGGCGGCGATGGCGGGCAGCGCCCCGGGCAGCACGTGGTGGAGGAGGACGCGGTGGCGGGGCAGTCCGTCGAGGACGGCGGTCTCCACGTGCGGAGCCCTGGCCTCGTCGGCGAGCGAGGCCCGCACGATCCGGGTGTTCCAGCCGATCTGCGGGATCGACAGCGCGACGACCGGCAGCACGAGCATCTGCCAGGACGCGGGCGCACCGTCGCTGTCGGCGAGGGTCACCGCGGGCAGCCACTCCAGCCACTGGGCGAAGACCAGGACGAGGGCGACTCCGACGACGAATTCGGGCAGCGCGAGTATGGCCGTCGCGCTGCCGGAGACCGCCCGGTCCGTCCTTCCGCCGGGCCGGAGCGCAGCCCAGCCGCCCAGGGCCAGTGAGGCAAGGAGCGTGACGAGAAGGGCCATACCGCCAAGCAGGAGCGTGTTGGGGAAGGGGCGGGACAGCAGGTCGGCGACTTCCTCGCCGCGCGCCGACGTCCCCAGGTCCCCGGTGGGCAGACCGGTCATCCAGTCCGCGAACCGTTCGAGCACCGGCCGGTCGAGGCCGAGCAGTTGGCGACGCGCGGCGATGTCGTCCGCGCTCTCGCCGCGCTCGGCCGTAGCTGTCGCCGCGTCGCCGGGCAGCAGCTCGACGGCGGCGAAGAGCGTGGCCAGGAGGACGGCGAGCAACAGGGCCCGGCGCGCGAGGAGGCCGAGCAGACCGAAAAGGCGGACAGCCGCGAACGGCCGGGGCCGGGACGGCGCGGAGGTCTTCCCTCCGGCCGTCCCGGCACCCGGCTGTCCGGCGGTGTCCGTCAGCGGTTCAGCCATGCCCGCTCGAGCTGGACCCGGCCGTAGCCGGGGAGCGTGGGCAGGCCCTGCACGGCGGAGGCGGCGAGGTCGATGCCGTCGGCCATGCCCCACAGCAGGTAGCCGGAGGAGTCGTACTGAAGCTTCTGCACCTCGTGGAGCAGCGCGGCGCGGGCCGCCGGGTCCTTAGTGGCCATGGCCTTGCGGTAGGCGGTGTCGAAGGCGGGGTTCTTCCAGCCGGTCTCGTTCTGGCCGCTCTCGGAGACCAGGACCTTGCTGGCGAAGAAGACGACGGAGTCGTTGGTGCCCCAGTAGGTGGTGTAGAGGTCGCCCTTGAGCCAGGTCTTGTCCCAGAAGGCGCCCGACTCCTGCTTGACCACCTTGATCTTCACGTCCGCCTCGCGGACCTGGGTGGCGAAGAGCGTGGCCATCTCGGCGAGGCCGGGGATGTCCTCGGTGGTCATGAGCTCGTACGTCTTCGAGACGTCGAAACCGGCCTCCTTGAGCAGCGACTTGGCCTTGGCGAGGTCACGGGCGCGCTGCGGGATGTCCTTGGCGTACGCGGGGTCACCGGTACCGAGGATGTCGTTGGCGACAGCTCCGTACCCGGACAGCACCTGCTTGACCATGGCCTCGCGGTCGACGGCCAGGCGCAGCGCCTCGCGCACCTTCGGGTCGGCGAAGGGAGAACCGGGGGCGGTGCGCATGACGATCGGCATCGCCATGTCATGGGGGCGGCGGACGACCTGGACGTCCTTGCGCGCCTCGGCGGTTCGGGCGGCGACGGCGCCGACGTTGGAGGCGAGGTCGATCTGGCCGGCGAGCAGGGCGTTGGCCATGGCCTGCGGGGACTCGAAGATCTTGACCTCGACGGCGTCGAGGAGGACCTTCCCGCCGTACCAGTCGTCGTTGCGGACGAGGCGGGCGTTGCCGCCGCGGAACCACTCCAGCTTGAACGGGCCGGTGCCGGGCGCCTTCTCGATGTCCTTGTCCGTCGTGCCCTTCTTTACGACGAAGGTCGTCAGGCGCATGAGCAGCGGGAGTTCGGCGTTGGCATAGTCGGAGACGAGGACGACGGTGTCGGCACCCTCGGCCTTGATGTTCTCGGCCTTGATGCCGGGCAGGCGGGAAGCGCCGGAGGGGGTGCCGCGCAGCCGACGAAGCGAGAAGACGACGTCTTCGGCGGTGACAGGGGTGCCG
This sequence comes from Streptomyces sp. NPDC055815, assembly GCF_053616475.1. Lineage (NCBI taxonomy): Bacteria > Bacillati > Actinomycetota > Actinomycetes > Kitasatosporales > Streptomycetaceae > Streptomyces > Streptomyces sp. NPDC055815. Next base: position 29,215 of record NZ_JBSHDU010000008.1, read on the forward strand.
TCGTGGAACTTCGCGCCCTTGGCGAGGGTGAAGCGCCAGGTCTTCATGTCGTCCGAGGACGTCCAGGAGGACGCGAGGCGCGGGAGGGTGTTCGGCTTGGCGCCGGGGATGGTGAGCGTGTCGTAGACGAGCGAGAGGATGAGGTAGTCGCTCTCGTTGGCCTGACTGCCGTGCGGGTCACGCGTGATGGCGTTCGCCCGGCCGAGCGCGCCGACGCGCAGCGTGCCGCCGGCCTTCGGCTTGGCCGGGGAGTCCTTGCCCGCCTTCGGGGACGACGTGTCGCCGTCGGATCCGCAGGCGGCCAGCAAGGCCGCCGCGCCGATACCGCCACCGGCCCACAGCAGTTGCCGTCGATTCAGTTCCACGCGTCCGTCCTTGATCGTTCAGACCGAAAAATCGGCGTTACTTAGGTGTGCCTACCCTAAGAGCCAGGGCCGTGACAAGTAGACAATCGCTTACCGCTGGAAATGTCCGGTACGCACCGCACATTGGTCTTGACCAGGCGATTTAACACTGAACTAACGTCCGGCAAAGGCGACTTGATATCCACAGGTAAGGCTTGCCTTACCTTACTCGCGCTGCTACGTTCCCGTTCGACCACTGACGCAGCCACGTCATTCAGGCCCCGCTTCTGTCCGGGGGCCTCTTCTCGCATGCCTTCTTCCGGCCTCGAACCGGTCTTCTCCCGCACGCCCGCAACGGAACGGAACACCCCAGCCATGACTCCGGCGCCAGCACCCGCCCCTGTCCGTGCGCTCGACTCCGCCGCGACCGACGAACTGACCCGAGCGGCGCAGAAGATCCTCGACGAGTGCGGCAGCTCGGCCACCCGGCCCGAGCTCCTTGAGCGCGTCGCCGAGACGGCGGCAGGCTTGAGCGAAACGATTCGTCACCACTGCCGGCCCGTCGACACCGAGGACGGCCTGTTCGTGCTCCGTGGCCTTCCCGTCGACGACGCGGAAATCGGCCCCACGCCGCTGAGTTGGGCAGCGGCGGGCGACAGTGCCGCCGTGTGGGACGTGATGCTGCTCCTACTCTCCACGGTGATGGGCAACCCCATCGCCTGGGCCGGCCAGCAGGACGGCCGGTTCGTCCACAACATCGTCCCCAGCCCCGGCCACGAGCAGGAGCAGACCGGCGCCAGCAGCGCCGTCCTGCTCAGCCCGCACACCGAGGACGCCTTCCACCCCGGCCGCGCCCACCTGCTGATGCTCGGCTGCATGCGCAACCACGACCGGATCGCCACCACCGCGGCCAGTATCCGCAAGGTGCGGCTCGCCGAGGAGGACGTGGCGCTGCTGTCCCGGGCGGAGCTGCCGATCCTGCCCGACGACGCTTACGCCGAGGCGCAGGGCTTCGACGGCCCGCCGCCGAAGGTGCCCACCGTGTGGGACTCCGGGGACGGCCTCACCCTCCGCTTCGACCCCGCCTACACGCCCCTCGACGACTCCACTGCCGAACACCGGGCCGCCTACGGCCGGTTGGCGGACGAACTCGCCCGCGTCTCCGTGGCCGTCAGCCTGGAGCCCGGTGACGTCCTGGTCGTCGACAACGACCTCGTCGTCCACGGCCGCGTGCCCTTCCAGGCCCGTTACGACGGCACCGACCGCTGGCTCAAGCGTGCCTCCGTACGCGTGCCCGGCCGCCGCACCAGGCCCGCCGCCGAGGCAGACGAGCACGGCTACGGCCAGGCCGCGATCCAGGCGTACGCGTAATCCGCCCGCGCCTTCCCACCACCGGACGAAGAGGGAACCCCATGACCGACCGCACCGAACCCACCGAACCCACCGCGCTCGCCGACGACAAGAGCCTCTGCGTGCTCAGCACCAGCGACATCGCGGGCATCGACATCACACTGACCGACGTCGTCGACGTCGTCGAGCAGGCGTACCGCACCCTCGCCGCCGGGCAGTCGGACAACCCCCGCAAGCTGACGGTCAAGCCCGCCGACGGCCACTCCGTCTCGTACGCGATGCTCGGCCGCGACGGCGTACGCAACGTCGTCGCCATCAAGACCTCGTACAAGCACGGCCTGCACGAGGAGCGCGACAAGCAGCACTACTACACCGCGCTCACCATCTACGACGACGTGACCGGTCTGCCCGTCGCCATGATGGACTGCGGCCGCATCGGCGCCCTGCGCACCCCGGCAGTCTCCGCCCTCCTCGCCCGCGAACTCGCCGCACCCGGCAGCCGCACCGCGCTCGTGATCGGCACGGGCACGCAGGGCCGTCTCGCCCTGCCGTTCCTGCTCACCACCATGCCCCAGCTCGACCGGCTGATGGTCTACGGCACCCACCCCGACGGCATACGGGCCGTACGCGAGCAGCTGTACACGTACTTCCCCGACCGCGAGGTCGAGATCGTCGACGACCTGCGCGCCGCGGCCGGTGCGGCCGACGTGGTCGTCGCCACCGCCGGACCCAACACCCCGGCCGAGGTCGAGGCCGACTGGCTCAAGCCCGCGGCCCTGTGCGTCCTCGTCGGCCACGGCATCGGGCCCTCCACGCTCCACCGCGCCGACCGGGTCATCGCCACCAGTGCCGCGCAGATGAAGGTCACCGGCACCGACATGGCCGATGCGAACAGCGAACTGCGGGACGTCGACGCCGAGTTCCCCGAGGTCCTCGCGGGCCGCGCGTCCGGCCGTACCGACGCCGGCCAGAGCGTCTTCGCGTACAACAGCGGTCTCGTCGTCACCGACATCGCCCTCGGCCACCGCTTCGCGCAGCTCGCCCTCGCCCAGGGCGCCGGAACGCGGGTGCCGCTGTGGCAGTGACTCCCCCGCCGAGCCTGCCGGCCCACCCCGATCCGCGGCTCGACACGATCCTGAACGGCGGCCTGCCGCAGGAGCTGGCGTACGCGTTCGGCGGACCGTTCCACCTGCTGCTGCCCGAACGCTTCGACGCCAACGTGGCCGCATTCCGGGCGGCACTCGACGAGGCGGGCGTCGACGGCCGCGTGTACTACGCCAAGAAGGCCAACAAGGCGGCCGCGTGGATCGAGCGGTGCGCCGTGAACGGCACGGGTGTCGACGTGGCGTCCCTCGGCGAGCTGCGCGAGGCGCTCGGCCACGGCGTACGCGGCGAGAGCATCGTGGTGACCGGCCCCGCGAAGGCCGACGACCTGCTGCGCATCGCCGTCCTCCAGAGCTGCCTCGTCGCGGTCGACGCCCTGGACGAACTGGACCGGGTCATCGGCCTCGCGGTAACGCTCGCCCGCCCGGCCCGGCTGCTGCTGCGCCGCCTCCCCCCGGCCCAGCCGCACAGCCGCTTCGGGCTGGACGACACCGAGCTGGCCACGGCCCTGAAGCGGTGCGCGGAAGCCGCCGACACCGTACGGATGGAGGGCTTCTCCTTCCACCTGTCCGGCTACGCCACCCAGCCGCGCGCCGCCCTCGCGGGCGAGCTCGTCGACCTGTGTCTCAAGGCCCGCGTCATGGGCCTGCAGGCCGACCGGATCAGCATCGGCGGCGGCTTTGCCGTCGACTACGCGGCGGCCGGCGACTGGGAACGGTTCCTCACGGAGCAGGGGCCGGCCGACTACCACGCCGGCAAGACCTTCGCGACGGCCGACTTCTACCCGTACCACTCCCCCGTCGCCGGCGCCGACGCGCTGCGGGAGATCCTCGCCGCATGCCCCTCCGGCACCGGCGCCCCGCTCGCGGTCCGGCTCCGCGAGGCGGGAGTCATGCTCCTGATGGAACCCGGCCGCGCCCTACTGGACCGGGCCGGCTGCACTGTCTTCCGCGTCCAGGGTTTCAAGGAGCGGAACGGCTACGGGATCCTCACCCTGGACGGCACCAGCCTGAGCCTGTCCGAGCAGTGGTTCAACAGCGAGTACCTGCCCGACCCCGTACTCCTCACCACGGGCGACGGGCCGGACGGCGGCCCCGTACGGGCCTGCATGGGCGGGGCGACCTGCCTGGAGTCGGACATGCTCACCTGGCGCAAGGTGGCCTTCCCCGTACGGCCCCGCACGGGCGACCTGCTCGTCTACCCCAACACCGCCGGGTACCAGATGGACTCCAACGAGTCGCCCTTCCACGACCTTCCCCTGCCTCCGAAGGTCGTCGTCGACGAAGCGGACGGGCGCATCCGCTGGCGCCTCGACCGCCGCCCGCCCGCCTGACCTCCCCCTCACCGCTGGAGCCCCTCATGTCCCCGTCGCACCAGGCCCTGACGCGTCCCGCCGTCGTCAGCCGCGTCTCCGACCTCATCGGCTACACGCCCCTCTTCGAACTGTGCCGCACCGAAAACGGCAGCCGCCTGCTGCTCAAGCTGGAGCAGTTCAACCCCACGGGCACCGCGAAGATCCGCATGGCCCGCGCCATGATCGACGCCGCCGAGGAGGCAGGCGAACTCCGCCCCGGCGGCCGCATCATCGAGTCGACCTCCGGCAACACCGGCCTCGGCCTCGCCGTGATCGCCGCCGAACGCGGCTACACCTTCACCGCCGTCGTCGACAACCACGCCGCCGCCGACAAGCTGCGCGGCATGAAGGCCATGGGCACCGAGCTCGTCTACGTCGTCGACGACGGCACCGAGGAACTCGCCACCGCCGCCCGCGAGGACCACGCCGAACAGATGGCCGACGAGGACGACAACGCCATCTTCACCGAGCAGCACAACAACCCCGCCAACGCCGTCGGCTACTACGCCGTCGGTCGCGAGCTCGACGCCGCCCTCGACGGCCGTGTCGACATCCTCATCGGCGCCGTCGGAACCGGCGGCGGCCTGTGCGGCACCGGCCTCGAACTGCGCCGCACCGTCCCGGACGTCCGCATCATCGGCGTCGAGCCGAAGGGCTCCATCGCCTTCGGCGGCCCCGCCCACGACTACTACCAGTCCGGCACCGGCACCCCCGAAGGCGCCACCATCGGCGCCCTCGTCGACTTCGACCTCATCGACGAAGGCGTCAAGGTCGGCGACATCGAAGCCTTCGCCACCGCCCGCGTCGTCGCCCGCAAGACCGGCCTCCTCATCGGCGGCTCAGCCGGCGGCGTCGTGTACGAGGCGCTGACCCGCATGGCGGCGCTCCCGCCGGAGACCACTATGGTCGCCTTCGTCAATGACGGCGGCGAGAAGTACATGGACACCGTCTTCAACGACGACTGGATGAACGCTCGCGACCTCATCGACCCCACGGTCGAGCGCGAGATCGACGAACTGCTCACCAAGCTCCGCGGGAACTGACACCGATGCCGACACCCATACGCACCCTGCTGACCGACAGCCGGGCCCTCGCCACCCTGGCCGTACCGCTCGCCCTCACCCAGTTCGCCCAGGTCGCCCTCACCACCACCGACACGGTGATGATGGGCCTCATGGGCGCGGAGGCGCTCGCGGCCGGCGGCCTCGCCATGGTCATCTTCAACCAGCTGCGCACCATGGGCGTCGGCATGGTCACCGCAGTCGGCAACCAGGTGGCCACCGCGGCCGCCCGGGCCGAAGCGGCCGACAGCGACGAGGCACGCGCCGAGGCCACCGAGGATGTACGCGACCTGGTCCGCGGCGCCCTCGCCCTCGCCACCCTCGCCGGCCTCGCCGGCGCCGTCCTGATGATCCTCATCGGCCATGCCGTCGCCTGGCTCGGCCAGGACGCCTCCGTCGTGGACACGGCCAAGCCCGTCCTCTACGCCATGGCCCCGGGCCTGATCCCCTGCCTGTGGTTCCAGGCCATCCGGCAGTTCACCGTCGGCATGCGCCGCCCCCAGGCTCTGCTGCAGATCACGATCGCGTCCATCGCCGTCAACGCCGCCCTCAACTGGGGCCTCATCCACGGCACCTGGATCCTCCCCGAGCTGGGCCTCCCCGGCATCGGGATCTCCACCTCCCTGGTGTACCTCCTGTCCTGCCTGGCCCTGTACGCCTTCACGCGCCGCGACCCGCAGCTGGCCCCGCTCCTCGACATCCGCATCTGGAAGACCCGCCCGGACACGCTGCGCCGCCTGACCGGCCTGGGCACCCCGATCGCCGCCACCTACGGTTCCGAGGCCGGCTTCTTCTTCGTCGTCGCCCTCATCGTCGGTACGTTCGGCAGCGCAGCCCTCGCCGCCCACACCGCCGTCAACCAACTCGTCTACCTCGTCTTCCAGATAGCCGTCGGCCTCTCCCACGCCGCGTCCATCAACGTCAGCAGGGAGCTGGCCCTCGGCCGGATCGACGCGGCCCGCCGCCTGAAGAACACCGCGCTGGCGTGCGCCGCGGCGGTCATGGCAGTCGTCGGCGCGGTGTACGTACTCGCCCCCGAACTCGTACTGCGGCCCTTCCTCTCCCCGGACGAGACCCAGGCCCTCGCGATCGCCACCGACCTCCTCCTCATCGCCGCCGTCCTGCAGTTCTTCGACTGCACCCAGAACATCGGCGTCGGCCTCCTCCGCGGCCTGGACGACACCAAGGGCGGCTTCCACGTCACCCTCATCGGCTACTGGCTCATCGGCCTCCCCACCGCCTGGATCCTCGGCCGTTTCACCGGCCTCGACAGCACCGGCGTCTGGCTCGGCCTCCTCACCGGCCTCGCCGCCACCGCTTTGCTCCTCCTGCGCCGCTATCACCGCGGCCTCGCGGCCCGTGTTGTCGCCGAAGAGAATGAGGAGGAGACGGCGGCGGCGTGAGGCAGGCGTACGCCAGTCGTCCGGCGAATGCCTCGGGGCACGACGCTCGTTCGATGCAAGGCACCGAGCGAGTGGCGTGCCGGCCAGGAGCACTACGCACAGCAGGGGCATCCGGGGCGGCAGCCGCACGCGTCCGCATCGGCGAGGTTCCCGGTCGGTGCGGGGGTCGCGCAGCAGCCCTTGCCCTGCCAGGCGTCGCGGCCTTCCTTGACCGCGACGGCGGCGATGACGAGGGCGGCGACGGGGTCGGCCCATGCCCAGCCGAAGAGGCTGTTGGCGAGCAGGCCGACGAGCAGAACGGCGGACAGGTAGGTGCACAGCAGCGTCTGCTTGGAATCCGCGACCGCCGAGGCAGAGCCGAGTTCACGGCCCGCACGACGCTGGGCGGCGGACAGGAACGGCATCACGGCGAGGGAGGGGGCCGCCAGAACGATGCCGACCGTGGAGTGCTCGGCGTCACTCACACCGGCGAGGGCCCGGACGGACTCGACGGCAACGTACGCGGCGAGGACGAAGAAGGAGACGGCGATGATCCGCAGGGTGGTCTTCTCACGGGCCTCGCGCGCCGCATGGTCCGGTGCGGAGAACTGCCAGGCGACCGCGGCGGCCGACGACCTCGATGACCGAGTCGAGGCCGAAGCCGATCAGGGCCGTCGACGAGGCCACCGTGCCCGCGGTGAGGGCGACAGTCGCCTCCGCGACGTTGTAGGCGATGGCGCCGCGACCAGCATCCGTATCCGGCGGTGAGGGCGCCACGGCGGGCCGGAGACGGTCCGAGGGATATCGATATCTCCCGGCCATCAGCAGCAGCCCTTCTCGTCGGCGTCCGCGCAGGTTCGGTCCGCCTCGACGGCCACCACGGCCGTCCGCAGGTCGTCCAGGGCGTGGCCGAGGCGCTCGTCGGCGAGCTCGTAGCGGGTACGGCAGCCATCGGGAACCGCGACCACCAGGCCACAGTCGCGCAGACACGCCAGGTGGTTCGAGAGGCGCTAACGGGAGATTCCGAGCGCGTCCGCCAGGTCGGAGGGGTAGGCCTGAGCGTCGCTCAGGGCCAGCAGGATGCGACAGCGGATCGGGTCGGCGAGCGCGCGGCCGAATCGGGCCAGCACATCGATGCCGGGGGCGATGGTCAGCACACGATGAGAGTGCACGAGATCAGCCTTCCGCACCCCTCCCCGTGGTGGGGGCAGCACGGCGCAGGAGAGCGAGGGTGGCGCCCAGCGCGGTGAGGAGGGCGAGAGCCGCGTACCCGTACGTGAGCGTAGCCACCGTGGCAACGGCGGCGACCAGGAGGGGGCCGCCGGCGTCGCCGAGCTCGCGGCCGAGTTCGGCGGCGCCCATGGTCTGGCCCAGGCGCTCCTCGGGAGTGCCGGCGGCGAGGGCGGCGAAGCCGAGGGGGGTGATGAGGCCGGTGCCGGCGCCGATCAGGGCGGCTGCGGTCAGCACACCGGCGAGGCCGGGCAGCATGGCGCAGGCGAGCCCGGCGGCGGTGAGGATCAGGCCGACGGCAAGGCCGGTGCCGGTGGTGAGCCGGCCGCCGTCGAGAGCGCGGCCCGCGGCCGGCTGGACGAAGGCGGCGGTGGCGGCGAGGACGGAGACGGCGGCGCCGGTGGCGATGGTGCCGAGGCCGGCCGCGGCGCCGGTGACGGGCAGGAAGCCGACGCCGACGGACAGGGCGGCGGTGGCGGCTGCGAGGGCGGCGGTGGGGCCGAGGAAGACCGGGTCGGCCAGGCGGCGGGCGAGGTCGAGGACGGTCTGGCGCTGCTTGGGCAGCGGCGGTACGGCCGGAACGGCGAGCGCGGCCCACACGGCGACCGCGGCACCGAGCACGGCCAGCACGAGGAACAACAGGCGCAGGCCGCCGGTCCAGACGAGGAGACCGCCCAGGAGGGGGCCGAGGGTGTAGCCGATGGACTTGTAGAAGCCGTAACTGCCGAAGGCCCGCCCGCGCTTGGCCGCCGGGTTGAGGCGGGCGACGAGCGCGGAGGCCGAAGGAGAGAACGCGGAGGCGGCGGCGCCCTGGCCGAGGCGGGCGGCCCACAGCCAGCCGGGGCTGTCGGCCATGACGTAGAGAGCGGAGGCTGCGGCGAAGGTGACGAGGCCGCCGACGAGGATGGGCTTGGCGCCGATCCGGTCGGCGAGGGTGCCGAAGACGGGCTTGAGGACGACCTCGGCGCCGTCGTACAGGGCGAGGAGCCCGCCCAGGACGAGGAGGGAGGTGACGGCGTCGTCGGAAAAGCCGCCCAGGTTGGCGGCGATCCCGTGGGCGCCGAAAGCGGTGGTGAACCCGGCCGCGTAGAGCGGCCACATGCGGCGGGCGGGCGCCACCTCGACACTGGTGGTGCTCATCGGAGGTCCTCCGTGGTCTCGTGCAGGGCGGCGAACACGCGCTCGGCGTAGTCCTCGCAGATGGCGGTGCAGGTCTTGAGGCGGGCCCCGGCCTCGGCGGCCTCGGGGGCGCCGAAGACGTCCCGTGCGGTCAGGTCCCGGTGCCAGCGCCGCAGCCGCTCCAGGGACTGCTCCTCTTCCTCCAGCTCGGCCAGGGTGAACTTGGCGTTGCGAATCTCCTTGGCGATCTCGGCCTCGAACTTGCCGCAGTCCGCGAGGAATTCGGACCAGTCCGCCGACCGGGCCGCCGTGAACAGCTCCCGGAACCGGACCGCGTCGTCCGGGCCGCGTCCGGCGGCTCTGAGGGTGAGGGCCTGGCCGCCGGCCTTCTCGGTCAGCTCCAGGGCGCGAGCGACTCCGCCGGCGAAGACCGGCACGTCGGGCACGGCCCACACGCCCTGCCCGATCGACAGCGCGCCGATGCGGCGCAGCTCGCGCCACACGGCCACCCGATGGCGGGACGGTTCGGCGGGGATCTTGACGACGAGCACGAGCCACCGCTCACCTGACGTTGGTTCACTGTTCGACACGCAATGAAATGTAGCAGCCGTTACATCGGACAGCGTATTCCGGGTATCGGCTGGCGTCCGAGCCCGTTGGGGAGAAGTCGCGGGGTGCACGGCTCAACAGATGGGCCCTGTCGGAGGTATGGCGCCGCACCCGACGACCGGTGCACACTGCGCAACGCGCGTAGAAGTGACATGCGGAGGAAACCTTCCGGTCCCCCGCGTGCAACCCGGCCCGCCTAGAACTGCCCTGCCGCCACGGCGTGTCCCCCCACACACACCCGGTGCGGTGCTCCGCGAACCGTCCGCAACCGCTCGCGAAAGGCACCCCTCATGTCACCTCGTCACATACCTGTCAGACGTCCCCACCGCACCACCGCGCTCAGCGCCGCCTGCCTGGCCGCCGCCGTGACGCTGGCAGCGCTCACCACCGCCCCCGCGGCGCATGCCGCCGCCTCGGTTCCGTCGCAGGGATCGCCGACACAGCTCGACGTCGGCAACTGGAACGTCGAGTGGTTCGGTGCGCCGGACTTCGGCCCGACCGACGAGGCGCTTCAGCAGCAGAACGTCCACGACGTCATGGCGGGCGCCGACATGGACGTGTGGGGCCTCTCCGAGGTCGTCAGCACCTCGGCGTTCGACACACTCGTGGCCGGCATGCCCGGGTACACCGGGGTCGTGGCCAACGACCCGATCGTGACGAACGGTGCGCAGTACTACTCGGACTTCGGCAACACCGAGCAGAAGGTCGCCCTCGTCTGGCGCTCCAGCATGGCCACCCTGGTGAGTGCGAAGGTCATCCTGACCGACCAGAACAGCAACTTCGCCGGCCGCCCGCCGGTGGAGTTCACGCTGCGCGGCACGTTCGACGGCGTCACCCGCGACCTCGTCTTCATCGTCCTGCACGCGAAGTCCGGAGCCACTGAGGCTGCGTGGAACCTGCGCAACCCCGCTTCGCAAGCCCTCAAATCCTACCTCGACACGACCTACCCCACACAGAACGTCTTCGTCGTCGGCGACTGGAACGACGACGTCGACACCTCCATCACGCCCCAGAAGGCCTCGCCCTACGCCAACTTCGTGAACGACACGGCGCGGTACACGTACCCGACGCGGGCCCTGTCGCTGGCGGGCGTGGCGTCGACGGCGGGCTACCCGGACTTCATCGACCACCAGCTCACCACCAACGAGGTGCAGGCGAAGTACGTCGCCGGCTCGGCGACCGCCTTCCAGCCCCAGGCGTATGTCCCGAACTACGCGACGACGACCAGCGATCACTACCCGGTGCTGGCTCGCTACGACTTCGTCCTCGGCGGTGGCGGCGGCGCGAACCAGCAGCCCACGGCGTCGTTCACGCACTCCTGCACCGCTCTCGACTGCACCTTCACCGATGGCAGCACCGACTCCGACGGCACCGTCGTGAGCCGCAGCTGGAACTTCGGCAACGGCCAGACCTCGACGGCGACGAACCCGACCGTGACCTACGCATCGGCCGGCACCTACCCGGTCTCGCTGACCGTGACGGACAACGGCGGGGCCACCCACACCACGACCCAGAACGTCACCGTCACCGCCGGCGGCGGCAGCGGACCCGCCAACGTCATCATCAACGAGGTGCTAGCCAACGAACCCGGCAGCAGCACCGCCGGCGAAGCCGTCGAGATCGCGAACACCGGCGGCACGGCCATCAGCCTCGCCGGCTGGACCCTCCGGGACGGGACGGCGGTGCGCCACACGTTCGCGGCCGGAACGATGCTCCAGCCCGGCAAGGCGATCACCGTGTTCGGCGCGGGCTCCGCAATCCCCGGCGGCATCGCGGCGGTGGCAGCCAGCACCGGCGACCTCAACCTGTCCAACAGCGGTGACCAGGTGATCCTGCGGGATTCGACCGGAGCGACGGTCCAGTCGATGACCTACACCTCAAGCCAGGCGAACTCCGACGGCGTGTCCATCAACCGCAGCCCCGACGGCTCGGCGACCGGCGGCTGGGTCAAGCACAACACCATCAGCTCGCTGACCCGCTCGCCCGGCCAGCACGCCGACGGAACGGTGTACTGAGCCCCGATCCACGGCATGACTTCGAACTGATCGCTCAGCAGGGTTCGAGCCGGTGCTGGTAGACGACGTGCGGTAGGCGTTGGCCTGCCCAGCTCTTCCGCACGCGCGCAGGTCTCGGGCCCTCGCGGGCTGGTCAACGAGCCCGGCCCGGGGAGGTATCGGTGTGACCTTCCCCGGCCGGCCGCGGTCACTCGTCGTCGGTGGCGTGCTCGTCGCGCAAGGGCCGCATTCCGCCGGGACGGTCGGGGAGCTGGAAGGATGTGGTGCGGACGAACGGGGAGCGCCGGGCGACATCCTCGTCGTGGAGCTGGGTGAGGGCAGCGTCCATCTAGTACTCCAGTATGGTTTCGTGATCTATCCAGCAGGTTCGTCGGCGGATCGTCGTCGGTAGTGGCTGTGTCGGGCTGTTGCCTGGTGGCATCTGCGCCAGATTGACCAGTGCAACAGCCTGGCAGCAGTCAGGGCCGGCGGGCCGAAAACTGCGGTAAGCATGTGGCGGATCTCCGGGACGGTCAAGGAGATCGGTCCGCTGCTGCGAGCCGGGCGGTGCGGATCGGCGGGCCGCTTCGGTGCCGCGTCGGCGGCGACGCGTACCAGCTCCGGAAGGGTCGCCGTGGTGGGTGACCAGCACTGGTAGAAGGCCAGTTCACTACTGGTGCGGTTGCGGCGGATGAGCAGGTGGCGGTGCTCGTCGGCGCCGATGTGGATCCAGGCCCAGTCGTAGTTGCGCGGCCCCTTCGCGCCGGGGCCTGCACTCTGCCGCTGCCAGGCGGTGGCGGGCATACGTTCGGCGACGGTGTCCGCGCGGACGGGGGTGCGGCCCTGGTTGATCCACACCCGCGTTGAGCAGGCGACGGCCATCACGTAGCCGGTCCCGCGCGCCTCCAGACCGGCACGGAGCTGGGGGTCCTGCCCGTAGGCTTCGTCGCCGGTCACCCACGGTGCCTCCACTCCGGCGTCCAGGGCAGCGGTGATCATCTCCCAGGCCAGACGGGGCTTGGTCGCGAACCGCACCGTCCCGGGTATCCCGGCCGCCTGGCGGCGTTCGGGATCGGTGCACCAGGAGTGCTCGGGCAGGTAGAGCCGACGGTCGATCAGTGCCCGTCCCCGGCTGGTGGCGTAGGCGAGGAAGACGCCGACCTGGGAGTTCTCGATGCGCCCGGCGGTGCCGGTGTACTGCCGCTGGACGCCTGCCGAGGCCCGGCCCTTCTTCAGGAAGCCGGTCTCGTCCACGATCAGCACGCCGCCGTCGGCGCCGAGGTGTTCGACGGCGTAGATGCGGATGTCGTCGCGGACGGCGTCGGCGTCCCAGCGGGCGTAGCGCAGCAGCCTCTGCATCGGCCCCGGCCGGACGTGACCAGCCTGTTCGGCCAACTGCCGGCAGTTCTTCCGCTCTGCTTGCGAGAGCAGCCCGAGCAGATAGGCGCGGGCACTCGCCCTCGGCTCAACTCGACCGAAGCGGCCCGCGATCCGAGCCACGACCTGGTCGAACATCATCCGCCAGCGGGCCGGGTCTACGCTGTGGCCCGCGGCCACCGCACGATCTTCGTTTGTCCACACACCAACCGATGATCGTGCGGTGGCCGTACCCGTTCCCAGCCGGGTCCGTCACAAGACCGGGCGATCAGGACGGATTACCGGGAGCCCCGTCGCGCTCGACATTGGCCACCATCCTGCGCAGTACCTTGAGCGCGGCCACATACTCTTCGTCACTGATGCCCTGGTGGACCACGGCGCGTACCTCGGTCGCCAGCTCACGGAGCCGTACTCTGGCGGCTTCCCCGGCATCCGTGAGGTGCAGACGCTGCCCGTCCTCGAGCCGGAGCCACTCACGGTGGAGCAGCTGGTCGACAACCCGGGCGATCTCGTGCGGCCCGTCGGCAAGGTGTGTCAGCTGCGCGACGACCTCCTCGCGGCTCGGCGCCGCGGGGCCGCCGTTCACACGGTTGAGCACCCAGTACTGCGGCTGCGTGACGTCGATCTTGGCCATGGCGTCACGCAGATGCCGGGTGACGGCCGTCTGGGTCAGGCCGCACCAGTAGCCGACCGGCTGATTGGCCAGCATGTCATCGGTGGCGGCCGGGTTCGCCGGCGCCTGGTCGGTGGTGGATCCAGTCAGTAATTCCATGATCACGACGCTACATCCTCCGGCGCGCCGAACCATCGGAATGCGACATTCACCGCAACTCGCCCCGGCCTCTCATCGGAACTGCCGGCCGCCGTACTTTTCGGGTCCGTCACAGCCGCGCCGTCATGCTGAAGCCCACCGCGGCCTGTGCCGACGACGGCTCACCCGCACAGCCGGCGGGTACGTCACGAAACCGCACTGGAGTACTAGCGGGTGTTGAACAGCACGAGCATGTTGAGGACCAGGACGAGGGCGCCGATCTGGTCCTCAACGCCGGCTCAAGGCCGGCGGCCTGGCAGCAGTCCGCAGAATCCGGTGGTGCAACGCGGGTTGGACGTCAAGAATCGGCGGATGCAGGAAACAGAGCTGTCCGACGGGATCGTCACGCTGTCGCCACCGCGCCTGGACGATGTGGAGGCGCATCTCGCGGGGGAGGACGAGCTGCTGGTTCGCTGGCTCAACGGAGGTCCCAGTACGCCTGAGGGCGTGGAAGCGTACTTCCGGCACTGCCATGAGCAGTGGGCCATGGCCGGGCCGCTCCGCGCTTTCGGCATCCGTGCGGGTGCCGACAAGGTGCTCGCGGGGACGGTCGACTTGCGGTTCGCAGGAGAGCGCTTGGCTCCAGACCAGGTGAATGTCGCTTACGGCCTCTATCCGTCCTGGAGGGGGCGTGGCCTGGCCACTCGCGCGGTCCTCCTGGCATCCCGGTACGCGGCCACTGCGGGCGCGCAGGAGGCGGTCATCCAGGTCGATCCGGAGAATCCCGCATCCGCCGCAGTCGCGCAACGTGCAGGGTTTACCCCCGGCAATCAGTCGCACAGCAACGACGCCACACGCTTCGACTGGTACACCCGGAACCTGCGCGACGACCAGCCTGGCTGCCCCCGTTGAGCGAGTGCCGCTGGACGGGGTTCAGATTTCCTTTCGCATAAGAACGCACATCGTCTCGTGGCGACGGGTCACCCCGTCGAGCCTCCTCGTCCCGGACGTTCGGCTCACGGCCGTATGCGGCATGGCCCAAACGCTTGTACATGGCGCACGCCCGGAGATTGCCTCCTCCACCGCGAGTTCGGCCCTTCCTGGCCCGCGCTCCCGGATCCGTTGTTCGGCGGCTCGGATGACGAGCGTTCCCAGGTTCTGAAGCGACTTAGCATGGTCGGGAGCCAGGAACCAACTATGGCAAGGGTGGCATTACGGTGGTTCGTGATGATCAGGCAGCAAGCAGCCGATCCGGGCTGTCGCCGGAACGGATCGCCGAGATCGACGAGGTGATCGGTCGCATCACCCGTTGGGCGAGGGGTCGCGAAGACATCGTCGGTCTGCTCCTGGTCGGATCATGTGCCCGCAACGCTGCGCGACCCGACTCCGACGTGGACATCGTCCTGCTAACCACGGACGAGTCCCGATATCTTCTCGACGATGCCTGGGCCATGGAGCTCGGCCTGGGCGAACCGATCCGCGCTCAGTCGTGGGGAGCGATCACAGAACGACGCCATTCCACGGCCTATGGCCTGGAGGTTGAGATGGGCATTGGCTCTCCGACCTGGGCAAAGGCAGATCCAGTCGATCCTGGAACACATCGCGTCGTTACTGACGGTGCCCGCTTGCTGCACGACCCAGCCGGCATCCTCGCCGACCTTCTCGCCGCCTGTTAGATGACTGGTCTATCGCATGTGTTGCGAGTTCCGACGTATGGCGCGAGTCGGTGGCGACGCCGCCGCCGTCAGTGTCCTCAAGTAGGTTCTGTCCGTTCGACCCACCAGGGGGCCGCCGAGCTGAGGGACTCGTCGGAGTGAGCATCTACCTGCACTTTCGCGCCGTGGCTGACTCCGAGATCCGGGACGACCACACCCGGCTCGCTGCGTTCACGTCTGAGGCTTGGGAAGACCACATCGGCGAGTACGCAGCCGGTATTGCTCGATCAACAAGGGCTGGGAAGCCGTCAACGACCTGTACACCGCAGCCATACCTCGATGCGGACGCCGAAGAGCCCTGGATTCTGCCGATCTACGGCGGCCGCCCCATGCCACACACCGCTGACGCCGACCCCTCCGATCCCCCGCCGATGCCTCTGGAGCCGCCTGAGGTGCGCAGGCCGCGCGCTTCCTTGCGACTGTCTCTACGAGCTCTGGAACGTTGTCGGTGCCAGGCTCAGTGCCCTCGGCTGGACCAGGCAGGAACACCTCGACCATCACAGGGACCTCCGAGGGTTCTACGGGCGGGCGGCTTCGGCAGGCCACGCCGTGGTCAATGCGGTGCGGGCTTGAGAGGCGGCCACGTGCTGGTCACAGCCATTCGTTGATCGCTGCGATCAGCACGGTTGCCTCGCAGCGGAGGGCGACGCGCACATGCGCTCAGGGCGGACGCGCGGCCAGCTGTCCGACACGTCTCTTGATTCGGTACCAGTTTCGAGCGCTGAGCACGATCAGGCGCATGTACTGACTGGGGTAGGTGATGCACACGCCGACTCCCTTGGCAACGGCGTCCGGCATCGTGGTTGCCACCGGCAGCGGCTTCGCGGTCCCGGTCTTGGCCGAGACTGAGACGGGCATGATCCCTTCGGTGCCCTCCCGCCCGGTCAGACCATAGGCGGTGCCGTCGTCGTCGACGGAGATCAAGGTGATCTTCTTGGCGCCCTTCCCTTCGCCGACGGAGTGGCCCTGGCCCGTCTTCAGGTCGAAAACGCTGCCGCCCTTGACCAGGTAGTCACCGTTGGGGGACAGGCCCGGAGGTGTTTCGTGCTGATCGGCCCGCTTAGGCGCTCGCAGGTTGTACGGGGTTCCGGTGCTCTCGCACGGAGTAGTCGCCCGGAGCTTGCCGGTCGCCGGCTCGTGTACGGCGGAGGCGGGGTTGCCCGCAGCGGTGTACCAGCCGGCCATCAGATAGGGGCCGGCGGCGCCGTCGACCCGGCCGTTCGGTGTCTCCCAGGAGCCCGTACTGTCGGAGTCCCCCTTGAGCGTCGCGTCGACGCCGGACGGAGTCACCGTTGCGCTGTGCCAGCCGCCGTCGACTCCGAAGCCGACCAGAGCAGCGACCACGACCCCCAGGTCGTCCGCCTGATCCCCTGACCTTGACCCCTGCCCCACAGATCCACCCCGAGGTCCGGGAGCGGCTCACACCGCCCCGGACCTCACCGTTTCACCAGGTGGGCCGGCGACATCGATGCCCGGTGGCTTGAAATGATCTATCGCGCACTCAAGTCGACACCCCTCGCGCACACTTAACGCAAGTTTCTTCCATAAGGCACGAGGGCCGGTTAAGCCGCTCAGGACGCCGCGGTGCTCGCATCGCGAGACAGCTTGACGCAGACATACAGATTCCCCTTAGGTACGGCTTACCTAACCTCGAATGGGAAGAAATCAGCCATGCCAAGACCCGTCCTGCGCTCCCTCCTGCTCGCCGCCCCGCTCGCCCTCCCCCTGACCGCGTGCGACGGTTCGGCAGACGACGCCTCCGGGGCCAAGGCCGACGGGAAGAAGCTCCCCGCCGGCGTCGTGGAGCAGTACACGGTCCTGGAGAAGGAGATCGCGGAGCTCGGCGGAGAAACGACGGTCGGCGGCTACCGGGGCGGCTACATCGTCGAGGCGGCCGAGCCCTGGTTCCAGGGCGAACACGGCGGTCACGGCTCGCTCGTCCACCGCGAGCCGGCCAAGGGCGAGACGCACCACATCGAGATCATCCCGATGGAAGCCGCCGCCGGCCGCATCGTCCCCGATGTCCCGGTCAGGCTCGAAGTCGTCGACGGCGGTGGCAAGGTCGTCCAGGCGCAGGACCTGAACTTCTACCACTCCACCTTCTTCCAC
Organism: Streptomyces sp. NPDC055815; assembly: GCF_053616475.1. NCBI lineage: Bacteria > Bacillati > Actinomycetota > Actinomycetes > Kitasatosporales > Streptomycetaceae > Streptomyces > Streptomyces sp. NPDC055815. The sequence goes on from NZ_JBSHDU010000008.1 coordinate 46,714, forward strand.
TACGCCGACAACTTCTCCATCCCCAAGGCGGGTACGCACACGCTGCGGGCAACTCTCCAGCCGCCGACGTTCCTGCGTCACGGTGCGAGCGACGAGGAGCCCGCGCTGAGCAAGCCGGCCACCGTCACGTTCACCGACGTCACGCTGAAGACCGAGAGCTGAGCCGTGGAACTCATTCCCGACGGCCCCTTCTCCCCCTCCTCCTCCACCCCGTCCCGCCGGCCGGGCGCGGAGGAGGCCGTGTCCCACACGCCGGTGTGGCTGCTCGTCGCGCTCGGCATGGCGAGTTCGGCCTTCATCGCCGGCGCGTGCTGGACGGCCGGCCATGTGCACGCTGACGCCACGCTCCAGACGGTGGCCCGATTCCTCCATGTCGCGGCGTTGGTCGTCGGTCTGGGGGCCGTGCTCGCCGTCGACTGGTTCGCCGTTCTCTGGCTGCTCGGCCGCCGCAGGCTCTCCGACATCCTCGGCACCGCCTGCACCCTCCAGGTCCCGATCTGGCTGGGCCTCGCCGGGCTGGTCGTCACCGGCCTGTTCCTCCGCCCGAACCTGGAGTCACCGCTCACGCTGCTGAAGCTGAGCCTGGTCCTGGCCGTCACCGTCAACGGCCTCTACGCGCACTGGCTCGGCCAGCGCCTGGAGCCGTACCGGGACACGACACCGCCGCGGCACCTGCTCGTCCAGTCGGGCCTCGCCGCCACCGTGAGCCAGACCGGCTGGTGGGGAGCGACGCTGATCGGCTTCCTCAACAGCCAGTCATAGGGAGTCCCACTGTCCGCCCGTTCGCTCAGTCGATGAGCGGCGTCCGCGAGAACCGGGCGTGGCTCACTGCCTCGCCGTCGACTGCCGTCGATCACTTGCCGGCTTGCTCGGCAAGGGTGTGGGCGACGAGGGCGTTGGCGTGGCCGTGGCCCAGGCCGTGCTCCGACTTGAGCCAGTTGACGAGTTCCATGTGCTTGGCGAGCGGGGAGGAGCGGATGAGCTCCTTCCACTCGTCAATCGGACGACCGTACTTCTTCTCAATGGAAGGGAAGTAGCTGGCCGGCCCCTTCACCGCATCGGCCATGGGACACCTCCGTGTTCTCTCTCGGATCGGAATGATCTTGATGCTGTCGATGATGCACGCCACAGCGGTGGCTGGCTAGGCATACGCCGGAGCAGTGACCAGGCGGGCCGTCGCGGCGGCGAGCCACAGCAGGCCGAGGCCCGCACCGACAGTGAATGCCAGGACGGTGGCGGCGGAGGCGGCGAACCCGGCGAGGACCGCGAGCGGGACGAGGCGGGTGGCCACGGCCCAACCCCGGCCGACCCTGGCGGCGAGCGGGCGGGCCAGGACGACGAACGCGGCGCACAGAGCCAGGTAACCGACCATGCCCGCGAGCATGTGCACGGCGCCGTGCCCGCTCATCGCGGTCGCCTCGGGGGCGCCGACGGGAAAGCCCGCCCCGGCATCGGCCGGGAAGGCCGCTGCGGCCCAGAACGAGGCGCCGAACACACCGACCAGGACGGGACCCCACGTCCCGCCGGGCCCGCCCCGCAGCATCCGGCGCAGACCAACCGCACCTGCGAGCAGCAGCGCGCCGGTGAGCAGGAAGTTCACCATCTGGATCCAGCCCGCCCAGCCGAGGGCAAGCTGGCTGATCGCATTGCGGGTGAAGTCGAAGCCGTCCCGGGCGAGCCCCTGCGCGACACCCGCGACAAGGAACAACGGACCTGCGACGACCGCGCCCACCGTCAGCCCACACGCCGCCGACCGCGAGGCGGGAGAGACAAGCACAGCGTGGGGACGGGCGTCGAGCGTCTGAGTCATGGCGGGCCTTCCTCGTTGCGATCTGGTGCACATATGACCGGCCGCAAATGGTGAAGTCATCGACACTACAAATGTGACCTGCGTCACTCAAGGGGCCGATGAGGAACGGCCATACGGGTCGATACGAGCCCGGAGGGGGCCATCGTGCCGGGACGCGCCTTCGGGAACACACAGCTGAACGCCTACGGATGTCGCGACGGCTGCTGCACCCCTTGCGTGCTCTTCTTGAAGCGCCATGCGAGCCGTAGGGGACTCATTAGAGCCTGCCAAGAAGGTACTTCTCGAGCTCGACGCGACGTCGAGCGCTTCCGTCCGATCCAACGAGGAACTGCTCGGCAAGGTGGAGTCCGCCATCTCCACGGACGACAAGGCGCGCGAGGGGGTTGCCTTACGGCGCTGACCGATCCGACCTGTCGTCTTCTGGTGTTGCCCGCGCGGAAGGCGCGCGTCCGCACCCGCCCGAGTGCCATGATCGCCTTGTTGATCATCGCGTCAGGCGCCCGAAGCGTCGGTCATGGGAGGGAGGAACCATGAAGAAGCAGCTCAGCGCCCCGCTGACGGCTACGCTCGCTGCCACCGCGCTTGTCGCTGGAGGCACTGCCGTCACCGGCGGCGAGTCGACCATCCGGGCCGAGGCGATCAACGCGCACCCGTAACACACGACAGAGCTCCTCCACCTGCGATGGAGGAGCTCCCTGGTCCGGGGCCGAGCTGTGGCTCGACCGTCATGCGTCGGGTGTACGCCGGAGCGAGGAACCCGCCGCCTTTTATCGCGTGTTGAAGTATCTATTGCTTGGAAAAGGGAGAGTTGTGAGCGCAGCTGAGGATTCGCTGTCGTCCTCGACCACCGGGTCCGGGGACCTTGAGCGGCTGCTGGCCGGGGCCGCGGATTTGCCCAAGGCGGGCCTGGACGATTTCACCGAGTTGGCGTCGCCTTCGTCCGACGAAGACCCGCCGCCGATGACCGGCCCGACCCCGGAAGGCACGGCTCTGCTGAACCGTGCCTTCAACGACAAGCCCGCGAGAGAGGTCAGGACCTCGTTCGCGAGCACCGACTCCTCGATCGTCGTCGACGAGGGGATATCGGAGCGGGCAGCGGGAGCTGCCGCCATCTGGATGGCCGACATGCAACAGGTGTACGCCCAGTGCACCGCCTGGACGATCAGCATCGGCGATCAGGAGATTTCCGTGCAGGTGGTGGACCCGGCTGACGATCCGGGCAAGCCGCTCCAGGTGGAGCAGAGGTTCGGCGACGAGGCATTGATGCGCACGATGCTTGCCGGTCCGGCCGGGCAGCAGGCCCAGATCACCACTCTCCTGGTTCGCGACGGTGACCGGGTGCTGGAACTGACGTTCCGTAGCTTGGCGGCCGAGCCCGGTAGCCCCGAGACGACCCGGCTGGACATCGCGATGGCGAAGTTCCTTGAGCTGGCTCCGGCAAAATTCCTGGATCGACCGGCGGTCGGCTAGAAGCCCACAACTAGCCGGGGGCGCAGGGTGGCTCGCCGGTGAGGCGGATGAGCCCCTTCCACCCCAGCAGCCTGAGCAAGACCGTCGTGGACTCCTCGGCGACATCGGCCATGCTCGCGGTCCCGAACCGGTGAAGCACAGAGTCCAGTTCATCTCGGAGTTGAGGCCAGTCAGGGCTCTTCGCGTAGTACTGCGTCAGCATGTCTGTAACGCGGCGACGAGCCAGCTGCGGGTCGACCACAACCGCGTCCTTGATGAGGGTGGACCGGCCCTGGGGCAGGTGGGTCGGGATCGAGAGCCACTGGCGCCGGTCCGGGCCCGACGTGCTGCCGAGTCGGGCGCGGTGCTGGAAGTCACGGCGGGCGAACTGGACGTCGTCGAGGACGATCCAGCAGTCCGCCGCTGTGACGCACCGGGGCATGGGCGGCCCGCCGCCCGCAGCGAGGAGGCCTCGGCGGCGGCTTGAACGAGGCGGGCGGTGATGCCCGGATGGCCGATCGTGGGGGCGTGGGACTCCCCCGATACCTCGACAACGCCACGCGCGCCGGCACGCTGGTGGAAGAAGCGTTCCAGGGTCGGCGGGATGGCCTTGTCCTCGTCGGCCACCAGGCCCCAGCTGGGGATGTCGCGCCAAGCGGCGGCCGTAATGATGTCGGTGAAGGCGGAGGCGCTGAAAGGCCGTTGGGTGGCCTGCATGAGGCGAGTCGTCGGCGGGGGGACGTCCGCGGCGGGGCCGGCAGCGGCGGCGGTGGAGCCGAGCGGTCCCAACAGCGCTGCCGTGCCTGCGACGGCGGCGCCGGCGGTGAGCACGCGGCGGCGGATGGGATCAGGGCTGTGGAGGGACTCCTTCTCGGTGGAGCGGGACGTGAACGGATCCCGCCCGGCGGCAGACCGGGCGAGGCATTCCGGTGCGGCGGGGTGACGGGGCCTTCGTGTCGCTACGCCTGGTCGTTGGCTTCCTCGGCGGCCCGGGCGATGACAGCCGCCACCACGGCCGGGCGTGACACGTAGACGGCGTGGCTGCCGGGTGTCTCGGTGACCGTGGCCTTCGCCCGCTCGGACATGGCGCCTTGGGAGGGCGGCGGGATCATCCGTCGTCGGTGACGACCAGGTACCAGGACGGCTCGGTCTGCCTGGCCGGCGCGGAGACCGTGCCGGCCAGGGCGTCGACGCCCCAGGGGACCTGGGAGTCGGCCATGGACTCCGCCACGTAGGACCGTGAAGGATCTCAACCGCTTGTCGGACCTGCTGTTCGTCCTGTCCCGGGCGGCGAGCGCGACCTCCCGGAGGTGACCGGTGCTCCCGCTCGCCCCTGACGACGGGTCAGACGGCCTCGCGTGGATCGAGCGGCATGTGCCAGAGGTTGCGGCGGTGGGTCGTGTCGTACGTCGCGAGGAGTGGGGACGGCGGCACGGCCAGTACGGGGCAGACCGCATGGGTCTGGCAGTACCGGGCAACAGAGCGGCGGACCAGGCGGCGCAGGGGGCCACGGGCTCCGGTGCCCACCACCAGGAGGTCGTCAGGGTCCTGTGCGACATCGACGAGTGCCGCGCCCGGGCGGCCCCAGACCGTGACGCCCTGGATCGTGATCTCCGGTCGCACGGGCCCGAACGCGGCGTCGAGCGCTTCGTGCAGCCGCTCGCCGGCCGTCGCGCGACACTGGGCCACGGCCGAGACGTGAGCCGAATACCGGCCGCCGATCTCCCCGGCGGGCGCCTCCCAGGCCAGTACGGCCCACAGTTCCGCCCGACGCAGACGGGCCTCGGCAGCGGCCCGGTGCAGAGCCGCCAGACAGCCGAGGCTCCCGCTCACTCCGACCACTATCTTCGGCACTGCCTGCCCCTTCGCTGACTTGCGCGGCGCTCGCCGCGATTCCCTTTGCGCTGTCCACAATTCCGCGTTCGGCACGGTACCGACGGCAAAGCCGGGGATGGAGCCCGCGACGGTTTCACTGACGCACTCCTGGCGTCGCGGCGCGTGACTCTGACGTGCTTCTTACGCTGCCACGCACGTCCACGTACTCCACCGCCACCGGCCTCCGGGCTTGCCCTTCAGTCGCCCCCGAGGCGCCACAGAGAGGTCGCCTCACCTGCGCGGGCCCTGTGGAGGGGGTCCGACGGGTCCGTGGCACGGGGATGGCGCGGCTTCGTGACCGTGCGGGACAGCACCCGCAGACCTGCTGCCGCGATGGCGTCTTCGAGCTCCGTACGGCCGCGCAGTCCCAGACGTTCGGCCAGGTCGGAAAGGATCAGCCAGCCCTGTCCTCCCGGCTCCAGGTGGTGCGGAAGACCCGTGAGGAAGCGGCGCAGCATGCGGCTTTCGGGGTCGTAGACCGCGCGGTCGAGCGGTGTGCGGGGATGGCCGGGGAGCCAGGGCGGGTTGCAGACGATCAGGTCGGCTCTTCCCGCCGGGAAGAGGTCGGCATGCCGTACGGCGATCTTAGTCGCCAGTCCGTGCCGGGCGATGTTGTCGCGGGCGCAGTGCACGGCACGTGCGTCCTGGTCGGTGGCGACGACATGGCGCAGGCCGCGGCGTGCGAGCACGATCGACAGCACGCCCGTACCCGTGCCGATGTCGAAGGCCGTGGCCGCCCCGGGGGGTTCCGCCTCGGCCACGAGGTCGACGTATTCGCCGCGTACCGGCGAGAAGACACCGTAGTGCGGGTGGATACGGTCACCACCCAGTGCCGGGATCTCCACACCGTTCCTGTGCCATTCGTACGCGCCGATCACTCCGAGCAGTTCACGCAGTGAGCCGATCCCGGGCCCCGCGCAGGGGCCGTACGCGTGGACGCAAGCCTCGCGGACACAGGGCGCCCGGCGCAGGAGAACCGTCCAGTCCGCGTCGAACGGGATGAGCAGCCTGCCCAGGAGCCGTGCCCGCCTGGCCCGGTCGCGGCGGTGCCGCTCGAAGGCCTCGGCGGGGGTCTGCGCCAGGGGCGTGTGCTTGGGCTCGGTACGACGGCCGAGGGCCGCCAGGAGCCGGCGGGCGGACGGATAGTCGCCGGACCAGAGAACGGCGCTTCCTTTGGCCATCATGCGGTGTGCCGCGGCGACACTGACGGTGTCCGGGACGGAGACGATGTGCTCCGGGCGCGGGATCCCGTTCGCCGAGTACCAGCGGACCGGCGCCCCCATTTCGCCGTCCGTCATCCCTTGCCTGATCTCTGTCGTCATCGAACATCAACTCCCATGAGGAACGATCTTCGATGCGCGGAAGCGTCCTGCGCGCTCCGGACGGAATCATTCGCGTTCTCTTGACACGTCACCCATCCCTCAGGGGTGGCTCGAATCAGCCACAGGGCTCCGGGCCGCATGTGCCGCGCGGGCTCGGGCACGCCATCGCCCCCTCCACTCCGGCGTCAGGGTTGCGTCAGGACTGCGGTGGCGCGCGCCAACGACACGTCAGGATCCGGGACGGCCTTGGTCATCGGGCCTAGCGTGGCCGCATGGGACGGCGCATCGCAGCACGCCACTCGTGGCGCTCCACGACGACATCCGGCACCGTGGCACAGAACCGCCAGTGGGCGGGTGGGCTCCGGAGCGCTTGTTGCTGTGCGGCGATCCTCTTCGGCCTGCTGCTCGTCGTCGACGCGGGCAACGCCACGCTCACCGGCGTACGCGCCGCCATGTGGGCCGGGCTGGCCTCACTGCTGTTCGCCGTCCTGCTTCCCCCGAGAGTGTCGGCCGGCCACGGGTGGCTGGAGACACGTGACCTGCTGCGGACCCGGCGCGTGCGGACGGACCGGCTGACCTCGCTCGTCTGGTCCGACGGGGTCACGCAACGTCTGGTACTCAAGGACACGGACAGCGGACCGGTCCCGCTGGATCCGCGGGTCCTGCTCGACAATCCGCTTCTGTGGCATCTGTTGGACGAAGGTGCTCGCCTCTCACAGCGTCGCGGGACACTTGCCGGCGGCACGGATGCTCTGCGGCGGCTGTCGAGCAGTGTCGACGGGGAGACGGCGAGGGCCGTGTTCACGGCGTCCGGGATGGACGCCTGAACGCCGGTTGGTGTGCCGCCGTCGGGAGCGTGAGCACCATCGCGAAGCCGGGCGCGGACGGAACGGGTTCCAGGGTGCAACCCATGGCCTCGGCCAGGTCTCGGGAGAGCCGCAGGACCACGCTGTCCTCTGTTCGATCCGCCTCCGTCCCGGACGCCGTGCTGCCGGCCGTCCTGTCACCGTTCCCGTCCGTCACATGAACCGCCACGTGCCCCGGCCCGGTCCCGGCCGTCAGGTGCGCGGGCCGCTCGGGCGGCGCGTGGCGCAGGGCTTCGGCCGCCAGCACGGCCAGTACGCGGGTGAGCACCGCCGCGTCGGCGATCACGTCCGGCAGCTGGTCCGGCAGGTTGCAGCGGATCCTCTGACTGCCGGGGCCGAGGGTGTCCAGGACCTCGGTGAGCACTTCGTCGAGGTCGACCGGACGGGGGTACATGTCGAGCGATTCGGCGTGCAGTCGGCTGAGGTCGTCGAGGTCCGTGACGAGCTGGGCGGCGCGGCGCACGGACGCTCGCGCCGTGGTGAGGTACTGCTCCTCTTCCGGGGCCGGTAGCCGGGCAGCAGGGGTGGAGAGGTGGTGGAGGGCTCCTTCGGCGGTACGCAGCGGAGCCCGTAGGTCACGGCTCGCGGCGAGGAGGAGGGAGGCGCGGGTGTGTTCGGCCTCGGCACGAAGGCCCGTCTCGGCCGCGGCGGCGGCGAGCCTTCCGTGCACGTGGGCCATCACCAGCTGTGCGGCGCACGCGGCGAGGACGAGCCGGTCGTCGCTGCTCAGCGTCCGGCCCCGGGCGGCCAGGGTCAGTCCGTCGGCGGCGGGGCTCTCGACATCCGCGTCGTACGGGCGTGCGGGCGGATGCTCACCGGCACCGGCGACGATCCGCCAACGAGGCTCGGCGGGGTGTTCCGTGTCCTCCTCCAGGAGGCTGACCGCCTCCAGGCCGAAGTCCTCCCGCACCTGTTCGAGGAGGGCCCCCATGCCCTCGCCATGCATCAGGGCGGTGGCCAGCCTGCTCAGTGCCCGCGCCTCGGATCTCGCCCGTACGGCCTCGCGGGTACGCCGCGCGGCCGTGCCCGACACCGTGCCGACCACGGCGGCCGTGATCACGAACACGACCAGGGAGAGGACGTCGGAAGTGCGCTCGACGTTCAGTGAGTGCAGTGGCGCCGTGAAGTAGTAGTCGGCGAGCAGGCCTGCGGCGAGAGCAGCGAGGAGAGCGGGGACGAGCCCGCCGACGAGTGCGATGACGACGACGGTCAGAAGGTGGAGCACCAGGACGAAGGCGAGGTCCACGTGGTCGCGCAAGGCGGCCAGCGCCAGGGTGAGGGCCGGGAGCACGACCGCCGTCATCAGCATGGCCGTCCAGAAGCGCCGTGGCCCGGTGGCGCGCGTGGGGTGCGGCAGACGGAGGGGCGAGGACGCCGCAGCGGCGTGCTCGTGGGTGACGACGAGTACGTCGATGGGACCGGACCGGCGGATCGTCCGGTGTCCCACGCTTCCGTACAGGAAGGTGGACAGTCGTCCGCGCCGGCTGGCGCCAAGGACGATCTGCGTGATGTTCTCGGCTTCCGCGAACTCCAGCAGGGTCTCGGGGAGGTCGTCGCCGGTCGTCTGGTGATAGCTGCCGCCCAGCGACTCCACCAGGGCGCGTTGTGCGGTGAGGGCGGCGGGATCGGCGTGGGCGAGTCCGTCGGCCGGCACGACGTGCAGTGCCAGGAGCTGGCTGCCGGGAGTGCGGGCGGTGACGCGGGCCGCCCGGCGGATCAGGGTCTCGCCCTCCGGGCCTCCGGTGAGGGCGACCATGATGCGTTCGCGGGTCTCCCAGGGGGCGGTGATGCCGTGTTCGGCGCGGTAGCGCTGCAGGCCTTCCTCCACGCGGTCCGCGAGCCACAGCAGGGCGAGCTCGCGCAGGGCGGTGAGGTTGCCGACCCGGAAGTAGTGGGTGAGGGCGGCCTCGATGCGGTCGGAAGGGTAGATCTCGCCGTGCAGCATGCGGCGGCGCAGCAGCTCCGGTTCCAGGTCGACCAGCTCGATCTGCTCCGCGCGGCGCGCCACCTCGTCCGGGAGGGTCTCGCGCTGGGGTACGCCGGTGATCTGCCGGACCACGTCGCCGAGGGATTCCAGGTGCTGGACGTTGAGTGTGGTGACGACGTCCATGCCGGCGTCGAGGAGTTCCTCGACGTCCTGCCATCGCTTCGTGTTGCGGGAGCCGGGCACATTGGTGTGGGCCAGCTCGTCGACCAGGGCGACCTGCGGGTGGCGGGCGAGCACCGCGTCCAGGTCCATCTCGGTGAAGACCGCTCCGCGGTGCGTCATGGTCCGCCGCGGGATCGTCTCCAGCCCCTCCGCCAGGGCGGCGGTCGGCCGCCGCCCGTGTGGTTCGACGAAGCCGACGACCACGTCGGCGCCGCTCGACCGCAGGCGCTGGCCTTCCTCGAGCATCGCGTACGTCTTCCCCACTCCAGGGGCTGCCCCCAGATGGATTCGCAATCGTCCACGCGGCATCGACGGGCTCCTGCCGGCTTGTCACGCCCGAGCGCTCTCCTTCCATGATGCGCTCGGGGCTCTTTCACGGTCTGACAGCCTCCTGGGCGAGCCCTCGAAGCGACGACGGGGCGCCTCTGCCCCCTGAGTCAGCCGCAGCAGTCGCAACCGGGACGGCATCCGCACGCGTCAGCCGTGGCAGGAATCTCCTCGACCGCTGCCGTGGGAGCCACGCAGCATCCCTTGCCCTGCCAGGCGTCCCGGCCTTCCTTGACGGCGATGGCCGCGATGACGAGGGCGGCGATCGGATCGGCCCATGACCATCCGAGCGTAGCGTTGAGGACCAGGCCGACCAGGAGCACGGCGGAGAGATACGTGCACAGCAGCGTCTGCTTGGAGTCGGCGACGGCGGAGGCGGAACCGAGTTCCCGGCCCGCTCGGCGTTGGGCGGCGGACAGGAACGGCATGACCGCGAGAGACAGCGCGGCAATGACGATGCCGAGGACGGACCGTTCCGCGTCGTCGGTGCCGGCGAGCGCCCGGAGGACGTCGACGGCGACGTACGCGGCGAGCGCGAAGAAGGAGACCGCGATGATCCGCAGGGTGGTCCTCTCGCGTGCCTCACGTACGGCGTGCTCGCGGGCGGAGAACTGCCAGGCGACCGCGGCGGCCGAGGACACCTCGATGACCGAGTCCAGACCGAAGCCGATCAACGCGGTGGAGGAAGCCAGGGCGCCGGCGGTGAGCGCGACGACCGCTTCGATGACGTTGTAGGTGATGGTCGCGGCGACCAGGAGCCTTATGCGCCGGGTGAGCGCGTCGCGCCGCGCCGGGGAGGGGCCGAGGGATATCGATGTCTCGGCGGTCATGGTCAGCAGCAGCCCTTCTCGTCGGCATCGACGCAAGTACGGTCGCTCTCGACCGCGACCACGGCGGTGCGCAGGGCGTCGAGGGCATGGCCGAGACGCTCGTCGGCGAGCTCGTAGCGGGTGCGGCGCCCGTCCGGGACACCCACCACGAGCCCGCAGTCACGCAGACACGCCAGATGGTTGGAGAGCCGGGTGCGGGAGACGCCCAGGGCGTCGGCGAGGTCGGCCGGGTAGGCGGGGGCATCGCGCAGGGAGAGCAGGACGCGACAGCGGATGGGGTCGGCGAGCGCGCGGCCGAAACGGGCCAGCACCTCGATGTCGGAGGCAACGGTCAGCACGCATCGACAGTACATCGAATCCTGAATTCAGAAAAACATGGATCGACGTTCGCGCCTGACGCCGAATCCCCGAGATGCGGCGCTCCGGGGAGCCGTCGAAGATCGGGCCGCGGCGCGCCGCCTTACCGCCGCGTGCCGACCGCCGCCAGGACCATGGCCATGGCAGCAAGCGCCACGGCCGCGCCGCATCCCATCAAGGCGTACTCGAGCCCTCGGCGCTCACGCCCGTCGACCAGGATCTGGCTCGGGTCCACAGGGTCGTACGTGACCGACACCTCTCCGCCGTCGACGAGCGCCTGCGTACGGCTCGGCGGCACCGGGCAGACGACCTCGATCACCCGGCCGTCCAAGGTGGCGAACTGGAGCGACGGACGCCGAGGGTACCCGCCGTCCTCCTCGCCCGCCGACCGGTACCGCACCAGCGCCGGCACGGTCACGCCCTCGCGGCGCAGCCTGTGGATCCGGCTGAGGCCCACGGCGCCCACGAGATGGACGACAGCTCCGCCGAGTCCGAGGAATGCCGCCGCGACGACCCACGCTCCTCCGGTCATCGCCACCTCACCTTCCTCGCTCCGCCGCTCTCACCGGTCCGCGCGGGGCCATCGGCCGGCGACGAGGGCGGCCAGCGCCGTGGCATGCTCCTCGACCACGAGATGCCCGGCGCCGTCGATGACGTCCGGGTCGACACCGAGCCTGGTGCGGGCCGCCGGGCGGAGCCGGTTCAGCGGCAGGAAGACGTCGTGCGAGCCGTTGACGACCAGCCGGGGGACGGCCCGAGCCGGAAGCTCGGCCGCGCCGGGTGCTCCGCTGGAGCGGGCGTGCCGGGACACGAGGGTCATCCACTCGACCAGCGCCTCGCGCGGCCGGTGGCCCGGACCGTGCATGGCCCTCAGGAGCCGAGCGCTGTGCGCCGGGGCCGGCCGCAGGAACCATGCGGCGGAGGCGGCCAGGACTCCGGGTGTCAGTCGCAGTTTCGTGAGGCCGCCGGGAGAGGCTAGGACGAGGCGGTCGATGCGCGGCGAGGCGCTGGAGAGGGCGATGGCGGCACCGAAGGAGTGCCCCATCACCACGACGGGCCCGGAGCAGGCGTGCTCGACCACGACGCTCAGCCATGCGCCGTACCAGGACAACCGGCCGCCGGAGAGCCCTCGTTCGCCTGAACTGAGGCCCGGCTGGCCTGGAACGTCCACGAGTACGACGCGGTATCCGGCATCGACCAGTGCACCGGCGAGAGGCAGAGAGGCCGCGGCGTTGAAGTTGGTGCCCGGGACGAACACCACGGTCGTCGCGCCGGAGCCGGCGGTGACCAGATGGGTCTCCGTGCCCATGGCGGTCACCGTCAACCGACCGTGCGCCACCGGCCAGGCTTCCAGCTGCGCCAGGCACCATCGACGGATGCACTCCCGTCCGGCCACGGTCCGGTAGATCGAACCGGCCCCTCCGACGTCGCGGCTCATCGCGCCGCCCGACGATCCCGGCGGGCGTCGTCGCGGGACCTGGTGAAGGTCTGACGAGCCCCGTCCGGATGTCCGGCGGCGAACAGGACGGCGAACACCGCTGCCACGGCGGAAGGCCGGAAGTCCCGGCGGCGAGAAATACCCACGGCCCGCAGGCTATGAGCTGCGGGCAGCATAGGGACGGTGAGTACCTCCATTCTGACGACGATTTGATGGTCCTCCGGTAGATCACGGTTCCCGTCCGACCAGGCCCGGTTGTGGTGCAGAAGCGCTGGCGAGACCCAGCCCTCGTCTCACGCCGCGTACGGGAGGGGCCGTCCCGTTGCCCCACGCCAAGCACAACAAGATCAGCTGCCCGCGCCGCAAAGGCCCCTCGGAGTGCCTCTCAGCGCTCCGGACGGTAGGTCGCGATGATCACTCCGCTGCTGGTGGGCCGGGCGCTCACCAGTTCCAGCTTCTTCAGGGCGGCATCGTCGGCGAACAGCTTCTTGCGCCCCTCGCCGGCCACCACCGGGTGGATCAGCAGAACCAGTTCGTCCAGGAGGTCCAGCTCCAGCAACGAGCGCACCAGCGTCGGGCTCCCCGCGACGGTGATGTCCTTGCCCTCGCCCGCCTTGAGCCCCTCGATCGCGGCCGCCAGATCGCCCCTGACGAGCGTGCTGTTCGCCCAGTCCTCGACACTGTCCAGCGTGGAGGAGAAGACGTACTTGGGCGAGTCGTTGATCCACTTGGCGAAGCCCGCGTCCTCCCCGCTGGTCACCGTCGGCCAGTACCCGGCCCACTCGGTGAACGTCACCCGACCCAGCAGAATCGTGTCGGCCGTCTCCAGCGTCTCCTCCAGCGCGGCGCCCATCTCCTCGTCGAAGGCGAACTGCCACTCGTTCGGCGACTGGGCCACACCGTCGAGCGAGACGAACAGACCGGAAACGACCTTGCGCATGATTCCTCCGTGACGCGTACGTGGTTGTCGCTGCGCCAGGAAGGCTATGCGGACACCGGGGGCGAGGGCTTGTACAGAAGCGACAGCGGCTCGTCCGTGTCCAGGGCGCTCAGCCGGGTGGCGGTGCGGCCGATGTACCGGGTCAAGGACCGCGCCAGGTGGGGCTGGTCGAAGTACCCGAGCCGGTGTACGACGTCCTGTGCCGGAACGCCCTCCTGGATCAGCACCGCCGCCCGGCGGGCACGGTGGATCTGACGCACGGCGCCCCGGGTGAGGCCCGTCGCGGCGACGAAACGCCGCTGGAGGGTGCGTTCGGAGACGTCCGAGGCCGCGCCGTCGAGCACGGCGGGAACGATCGGGTCGCGCTCCACGATGCCCTCACGCACCATGCGCCGTACGAACGCCTCCGCGTTGTCGTAATCGGGCACGTGCCACGCCGAGCCCTTCAGCCACACGGACCGCCGCGCCACGTCGGGGATTTCCGCGCCGCCGCCGACGAGCCGACTGATCGGTACGTGCGGCATCGACGTACCGATCGCGAAGCTGATGCCGAAGAACGTGGCGTCCTTCGGGACGGGAGCCGGGCCGGCCTTGGGCTCGGGACCCAGTACGGCAGCCTGCACCCGGCCGTCGTGCTCCCAGAAGACGAGCTCCCAGTGCGAGTTCGCTATCGACGTCATCCGCCCCACGTCGTCGCTTCGGCTGCGCCAGACCCGCTCGATGTACGGCAGCTCCGACGCCCGGCTCTCGATCTCCAGCCCCAACCGGATCAACCCCCGCTCACCGCCGCCGCGTGAGCCGCCAGTTTGCCACGCCGTCCGGACACGCCGTCCGGACGCGGCAGAGCGGCGATCGGACCTTCGCAGGATCAGGGAACGAGCCGGACGACCTGGGGGTCGTGATCGCTGGCTTGGTCGGCGAACTCGCCAGCACCCTCACATAGCGTTCATCTCCATTCATTGCAACGAGCGGCGCGGGAGCTGTTGCATTAGATCCAGAACCATTGCAATGAAATCCCGCAACTGACCTGCAACGACGGCAGTTTCTCGCAATGAAGTGCTTGCTGGATCCTCGAACGCAACGTAGCTTTTCCTTCATCGGAAAGAGCGAGGCGAACAAGCGCCCGCTCCACACGAAGGAGAAGAACAACCATGCAGAACTTCGCCACCCCCGCCGCGATCGTCACCGTCCTCGCCGTCCCCGCCGGCCGCATCCACCTCATCGCCGCCGACCGCACCGACACCACCGTCGAGATCCTGCCCGCCGACCCCTCCAAGAGCCGCGACGTGAAGACGGCCGAGCGGACCGAAGTCGCCTACACCGACGGCGTCCTGCGCATCGAGGTCCCGAAGTCGAAGGGCGGGATCTTCGGGGACACCGGCGCCATCGAGGTGACGGTCCAGCTCCCGGCCGGCTCCCGGATCGAGGCCCAGGCCGCCGCCGCCGAACTCCACGCCGTGGGCCGGCTCGGCGACGTCGCCTTCGAGGGCGCGTACAGCCGGATCAAGATCGACGAGGCCGCGACCCTCCGCCTCACCGCGACCGACGGCGACGTCGAGGTCGGCCGCCTGGCCGGCTCTGCCGAGATCAGCACCGCACGGGGTGACATCCGCATCGCCGAGGCGGTGGGCGGCTCGGTCGTCCTGAACACCCAGAAGGGCGACATCACGGTCGGCGCCGCGGCGGGCGTCTCCGCCTCCCTGGACGCCGGTACGGCCTACGGCCGGGTCGCCAACTCCCTGAAGAACGACGGTACTCCGGGCCTGAGCATCCAGGCGACGACGGCGTACGGCGACATCGCGGCCCGCAGCCTGTAACCCACCCCCTCCTTCCGACCCGCAGCCTCCAAGGAGCACGCACCATGACCACCCCGGCCATCGCAGCGAACGGGCTGCGGAAGTCCTACGGCGACAAGACCGTCCTCGACGGCATCGACCTGACCGTCCCCGAGGGCACCGTCTTCGCCCTCCTCGGCCCGAACGGCGCGGGCAAGACGACCGCCGTGAAGATCCTGTCCACGCTGATCACGGCCGACGGAGGCCAGGCACAGGTGGCGGGCCACGACCTGGCGGAATCGCCACAGGCGGTGCGGTCCGCGATCGGCGTCACCGGCCAGTTCTCCGCGGTCGACGGCCTGATCACGGGCGAGGAGAACATGCTCCTGATGGCCGACCTGAACCACCTGACGAAGCAGGAGGGCCGCCGGGTCACCGCCGAACTCCTGGAGCGCTTCGACCTCACGGAGGCGGCCAAGAAGCCGGCCTCCACGTACTCCGGCGGCATGAAACGCCGCCTGGACATCGCGATGACCCTGGTCGGCAGCCCGCGGATCATCTTCCTCGACGAGCCGACCACCGGCCTGGACCCACGCTCCCGGCACAACATGTGGCAGATCATCCGCGAGCTGGTCTCCGACGGCGTGACGGTCTTCCTCACCACCCAGTACCTGGAGGAGGCCGACCAGCTCGCCGACCGCATCGCGGTCCTCAACAACGGCAAGATCGCGGCCGAGGGCACGGCCGAGGAACTCAAGCGCATGATCCCCGGCGGCCACATCCGCCTCCGCTTCACCGACCCGGACGTCTACCGGACCGCCGCCACCACACTCACCGGCGCCGCGAGGGACGACGAGGCGCTGGCCCTCCAACTCCCCAGCAACGGCACTCAGCGCGAACTGCGTTCCGTCCTCGACTGGTTGGACTCCGCGGACATCGAAGCGGACGAACTGACCCTGCACACCCCGGACCTGGACGACGTCTTCTTCGCCCTCACCGCCACCGTCCCCGCTCAGCAGAAGGAGTCCGCCCGATGAGCACCCTGTCCCTCGCCGTCCGTGACACGTCGACGATGCTGCGCCGCAACCTGCTGCACGCGCGCCGCTACCCGTCCCTGACCCTGAACCTCCTGCTGACCCCGATCATGCTCCTGCTGCTGTTCGTGTACATCTTCGGTGACACGATGAGCGCGGGCATGGGCGGCGGGGACCGCTCGGACTACATCGCCTACCTGGTCCCGGGCCTGCTGCTGATGACGATCGGCTCCACGACGATCGGCACGGCGGTCTCCGTCTCGAACGACATGACGGAGGGCATCATCGCCCGCTTCCGCACCATGGCGATCCACCGCGGCTCGGTCATCACCGGCCACGTCATCGGCAGCGTCCTGCAGTCGGTGATCAGCGTGGTCCTGGTCGGCGCGGTGGGCGTGGCGATCGGCTTCCGCTCCACCGACGCCACCGCCCTGGATTGGCTGGCGGCCTTCGGCCTGCTGGTCCTGTTCGCCACGGCCCTGACCTGGATCGCGGTGGGGATGGGCATGGTCAGCCCGAACGCGGAGGCCGCCAGCAACAACGCGATGCCGCTGATCTTCCTGCCGCTGATCTCCAGCACCTTCGTCCCGGTCGACCAGATGCCCGGCTGGTTCCAGCCGATCGCCGAGTACCAGCCCTTCACCCCGGCCATCGAAACCCTCCGCGGCCTGCTCCTGGGCACCGAGATCGGCCACAACGGCTGGCTGGCCCTGGCCTGGTGCCTCGCCCTGACGACCCTCGGCTACTTCTGGTCGAAGGCGGTGTTCAACCGCGACCCCAAGTGACCCGGAACGTGAACACACGGACTCCGAAGGCCCGTAACTCATCCCGTCCGAGGGCGGCGTAACCCGACACCACGTCGGCGTACGCCGCCCTCGTCCGCGTTCCCGCCCTCGCCGGTCGACCGGCGTCAGGTGGTCGCCTCGGCCGCCAGGTCCGGGACGGAGGCAGCGGCTCCTTCGGCCATGCGCAGGGTAACCGTCATCGTCAGCCCACCGCCAGGCGTATCCTCCGCCGTCAGCGTTCCGCCCATCGCCTCCACGAACCCCCGCGCCACCGCCAGACCGAGACCGACCCCCTCGCCGCGCGGGGCGTCGCCGTAACGCTGGAAGGCGCCGAAGATGCGGTCCTTGGCTTCGTCCGGGACACCAGGGCCGCGGTCCACGACGCGGAGTTCCACGCGGCCGGCCAGGGCGCTCGCCGAGACGAGCACGGGCTGTCCGGGTGGGCTGTACTTGACCGCGTTCTCAACGATGTTGGCCACGGCACGTTCGAGGAGGCCGCGGTCGACGGCGACCATCGGCAGCGTCTCGGGGATGTCGAGTTCGACGCTGTCCTCGGGGACGCCGAGCAGCGCCATGGGCACGACCTCGTCGAGGTCGGTCTCCCTGATGACGGCGGTGACGGTGCCCGTGTCCAGGCGGGACATGTCGAGCAGGTTGCCGACCAGGTGGTCGAGGCGGTCGGCGCCGTCCTCGATGCCCTCCAGGAGCTCCGCCCGGTCCTGCTCGGACCATTCCACATCGGCAGAACGGAGTGAGGAGACCGAGGCCTTGATGCCGGCCAGGGGAGTACGCAGGTCGTGGCTGACGGCGGCGAGGAGCGACGTACGGATCTTGTTGCCCTCGGCCAGCTTGCGGGCCTCCTCCGCCTCGCCCACGAGCCGCTGCCGGTCCAGGACCACGGCGGCCTGGGCGGCGAAGGCACCGAGGACGCGCCGGTCCTCGGCGGGGAGCACCCGGCCGCCCAGGGCGAGGGAGAGGTGGTCGCCGACCGGCATGTCGACGTCCGCGTCGTCGGGGCGGTCGCACGGAGGGTGACCGACGGAGGCGACGCAGGACCACGGCTCCGTCTCGTCGAGGCGTTCGAGGAGGGCCACCGATTCCATGGAGAAGGTCTCCCTGACCCGTTCCAGGAGCGCTTCAACGGTCGTCTCGCCGCGCAGCACACTGCCCGCGAGGAACGAGAGCGTCTCCGCCTCCGCCCGCAGCCGGGCCGCCTGATGCGTGCGGCGTGCTGCCACGTCCACGACCGAGGCCACCGAGATCGCCACCCCGACGAAGATCACCAGGGCGACCACGTTCTTCGGGTCGGCGATCGTCAGCTCGTGGATCGGAGGGGTGAAGAACCAGTTCAGGAGCAGCGAGCCGCAAGCTGCGGACGCCAGGGCCGGCTTGAGTCCGCCGAGCAGAGCCGCCGCGACGGTGAGCGTGAGGTAGAGCAGGACGTCGTTGGCCAGACCCACGTCGGGCACGGCCGAACTGAGGATCAGGGTGAGAAGGCCCGGTCCGCCGAGGCCCACGACCCAACCCCAGATCGTCCGGGAGCGGCCGAGCCGGGCCCCGCGAGCGACGGGCAGCCCCCCGCCCTTCGCCGCCTCGTCGTGGGTGACGATGTGGACGTCGAGGTCGGGTCCGGACTCACGGGCGACCGTCGCACTGACACCGGGCCCGAACAGGTAGTGCCAGGAACGGCGGCGGCTCACGCCCAGCACGATCTGGGTCGCGTTGACACCTCGGGCGAATTCGAGCAGCGCGGCCGGTATGTCGTCGCCCACGACGTGGTGGAAGGTGCCTCCCAGGTCCTCCACTAGGGTGCGCTGGACCGCCAGCTCCTTCGGGGAGGCCGAGGTCAGGCCGTCGCTGCGCGAGATGTACACGGCCAGGACCTCACCTCCGGCGCCCTTCTCAGCCAGCCGTACAGCCCGCCGTATCAGGGTCCGCCCCTCGGGGCCGCCGGTGAGGCCGACGACGATCCGCTCGCGGGAGCCCCAGATCTTCGAGACGCGGTGCTCGGTCCGGTACTCCTGGAGGTACTCGTCGACCCGGTCGGCCGTCCACAGCAGGGCCAGTTCGCGCAGGGCGGTGAGGTTGCCGGGGCGGAAGTAGTTGGAGAGGGCGGCGTCGACCTTGTCCGGCTTGTAGATGTTGCCGTGCGCCATGCGGCGCCGCAGCGCCTGCGGTGACATGTCGACCAGTTCGATCTGGTCGGCGCGCCGGACGACCTCGTCGGGGACGGTCTCCTTCTGCCGGATGCCCGTGATGGCCTCGACGACGTCGCCGAGGGACTCCAGGTGCTGGATGTTGACCGTCGACACGACGTCGATGCCGGCCGCGAGGAGTTCCTCGATGTCCTGCCAGCGCTTGGCGTTCCGCGAGCCGGGGACGTTCGTGTGCGGCAGTTCGTCGACGAGCGCGACGGCGGGCCGCCGGGCCAGGACGGCGTCCACGTCCATTTCCGTGAAGGACGTGCCCCGGTACTCGATCGTCCGGCGCGGAATCATCTCCAGACCGTGCAGCATGACCTCGGTCCGGGGCCTGTTGTGGTGCTCGACGAAGGCCACGACGCAGTCCGTGCCGCGTTCGACGCGCCGGTGCCCCTCGGAGAGCATCGAGTACGTCTTGCCGACGCCCGGCGCGGCGCCCAGGTAGATACGCAGCTTTCCGCGTCCCATGTTCTGCGTCTCTCCTACGGCTCTACGGTTCGAACCGGTAACCCATACCGGGTTCGGTGATCAGATAGCGGGGATGCGACGGGTCGACTTCCAGTTTGCGCCGCAGCTGGGCCATGTAGACCCGCAGATAGTTCGTCTTGGTGCTGTAGCTCGGGCCCCACACCTCTTGGAGCAGCCGGCGCTGGCTGATGAGCCGCCCCGGGTTGCAGATCAGTATCTCCAGCAGGTGCCACTCGGTGGGGGTGAGCCGTACGTCCCGGCCCATCCGCTTCACCTTCTTCGCCACCAGGTCGACGGTGAAATCGTCGGTGATGACCCGGCCGCCGTCCGTGGCCGGGGAGACCGCGGACGCTTCGGCCGTACGCCGGGTGGCGGCCCGCAGCCGGGCCAGGAGCTCGTCCATGCTGAAGGGCTTGGTCATGTAGTCGTCGGCGCCTGCGTCGAGAGCACGGATCTTGTCCTCGGAACCGCTGCGTGCCGAGAGGACCAGTACGGGGGAACGGCTCCAGCGCCGCAGGGCCTGGATGACGTCGACACCGTCCATGTCGGGCAGCCCCAGGTCGACGATCAGCACGTCCGGCGGTTTGGCGGCGGCGAGGGAGAGCGCCGTGGCACCGTCCGGCGCCGCGTCCACCACGTATTGGCGCGCCTGCAGGTTGATCACCAGCGCTCGTGCGAGCTGTGCGTCGTCCTCGACCACCAGCACCCGCGTCATCGGCGTGCTGCCTTCCTCTTGTACGTGCAGTTCCTGTGGTTCGGGTAGCTCTTGTCGTCCGTCGTGCCGCGGGAGCCGGCAGACCCGGGGCATTCCCGGATCCGCCGGCTCCCGTGCCGCTTTGATAAGGCCATCAGCCCTTGGTCAATTCCTTGAGCGCGATGTTGAGCTGGAGGACGTTGACGCGGGGTTCGCCGATGAAGCCGAGGATGCGGTCGTCGGTGTGGTCGGCGACCAGCTTCTCGACCTGCGCGACGCCGAGGTGGTTCTTCTCGGCGACCCGGTGGACCTGGATCCTCGCGTACTCCGGGGAGATGTGCGGGTCCAGGCCGGAGCCGGAGGAGGTGACGGCGTCGGCGGGGACGTCGGACGGCTTCACCGTGTAGCCCTTCACCGAGTTGTCCTTGACGACGGCCGCCTTGGCGTCCGTCACCCACTTGATCAGGTCGGCGTTGTCACCCGAACGGTTCGTGGCGCCGGAGAGGATCAGCTTGTACTGGGTGTTGACGCTGTTGGCGCCCAGACCGTTGGAGGGGCGGGGCTGGAACCACTTCAGGTCCGGGGCCGCGGTCTCCTCCCCTTCCTTCAGCGGAAGGTTGTAGGTCTGGCCGATGAGTTCCGAGCCGACGACCTTGCCGCCCGCGTCCTTGATCTCGGAGCCGTTCGCCTTGCCGGGGAACGCGACCTGGGCGATGCCGGTGACGGCGAGCGGGTAGAGGACGCCGGTGATCACGGTCAGGACGAGGAGGGCGCGGAGGCCCGCCCAGAGCACACGGCCGGTGTTTCCTACCGAGTTGTTCATGTCAGCCGATTCCGGGGATGAGGGAGAGGAGCAGGTCGATGATCTTGATGCCGATGAACGGGGCGACCAGGCCGCCGAGTCCGTAGATGCCGAGGTTGCGGCGGAGCATCGAGTCGGCGCTGCTCGGCCGGTACCGCACGCCCTTGAGGGCGAGCGGGACGAGCGCGATGATGATCAGCGCGTTGAAGACGACGGCGGACAGGATCGCGGACTCCGGCGAGGCCAGGCCCATGATGTTGAGCTTGTCCAGCGACGGGTACGCCACCGCGAACATGGCCGGGATGATCGCGAAGTACTTCGCCACGTCGTTGGCGATCGAGAAGGTCGTCAACGCGCCCCGGGTGATGAGGAGTTGCTTGCCGATCTCGACGATCTCGATGAGCTTGGTCGGGTTGGAGTCCAGGTCCACCATGTTCCCGGCCTCCTTCGCGGCCGACGTGCCCGTGTTCATCGCCACACCCACGTCGGCCTGCGCGAGCGCCGGGGCGTCGTTCGTGCCGTCGCCGGTCATCGCGACCAGCTTCCCGCCCGCCTGTTCGCGCTTGATGAGGGCCATCTTGTCCTCGGGGGTGGCCTCGGCGAGGAAGTCGTCGACACCCGCCTCCTCGGCGATGGCCTTCGCGGTCAGCGGGTTGTCGCCCGTGATCATGATCGTCTTGATGCCCATGCGGCGCAGCTCGTCGAACCGCTCCCGCATGCCCTCCTTGACGACGTCCTTCAGGTGGATGACACCCAGGACCCGGGCGCCGTCCGCGTCCTCCACAGCCACGAGGAGCGGCGTGCCGCCGGCCTGGGAAATGGCGTCGGTGACGTCCTGGGCATCCTTGGCGACCTCGCCACCGCGTTCCTGCACCCATGCCACGACCGAACCGGTCGCGCCCTTGCGGACCTTGCGGCCGTCCACGTCCACACCCGACATGCGGGTCTGCGCGGTGAACGCGATCCACTCCGCGTGCGCCAGCTCGCCCTGGTGGCGCTCCCGCAGCCCGTACTTCTCCTTCGCGAGGACCACGATGGAACGGCCCTCGGGGGTCTCGTCGGCGAGCGACGAGAGCTGGGCGGCGTCGGCCAGTTCGGCCGCGGTGACGCCCTTGACCGGGACGAACTCCGACGCCTGGCGGTTGCCGAGCGTGATGGTTCCCGTCTTGTCGAGCAGCAGCGTCGACACGTCGCCCGCGGCCTCCACCGCCCGGCCGGACATCGCGAGCACGTTGCGCTGCACCAGCCGGTCCATGCCGGCGATGCCGATGGCCGAGAGCAGCGCGCCGATCGTCGTCGGGATCAGACAGACGAGCAGGGCCGTGAGGACGATCATCGAGGTCTGCTCGTCGGCGCCCGCGTAGATCGCGAAGGGCTTCAGCGTGACCACGGCGAGCAGGAAGACGATGGTGAGGGACGCGAGGAGGATGTTGAGGGCGATCTCGTTCGGGGTCTTCTGCCGGGCCGCGCCCTCGACCAGGTTGATCATCCGGTCGATGAACGTCTCGCCGGGCTTCGTCGTGATCTTGATGACGACCCGGTCAGAGAGGACCTTCGTGCCGCCGGTGACCGCGCACCGGTCGCCGCCGGACTCGCGGATGACCGGGGCGGACTCGCCGGTGATGGCGGACTCGTCGACGGAGGCGACGCCCTCGACGACGTCGCCGTCGCCGGGGATGACATCGCCGGCCTCGCAGACCACGAGGTCACCGATCGTCAGCTCGGTGCCCGGGACCTGCTCCTCGCCCGTCTTGGTCAGACGGCGGGCGACGGTGTCGGTCTTGGCCTTGCGCAGGGTGTCGGCCTGGGCCTTGCCCCGGCCCTCGGCGACCGCCTCGGCGAGGTTGGCGAAGACCGTGGTCAGCCACAGCCAGGCGGCGATCGCCCAGCCGAACCAGTCCCCCGGATTCTTCACCGCCAGGACGGTGGTGACCACCGAGCCGACGAGGACCACGAACATCACGGGTGACTTGACCATCACCCGGGGATCAAGCTTCTTGATGGCGTCCGGGAAGGACTTCACCAGCTGCTTGGGGTCGAACAGACCTCCGCCGATCCTCCCCGGGGCGTGGTGCCCCCCTGACAGGTCGCCGTGGGGCACCTTGGGGTCGGTCGTCGTGGTGGACATGCCGTCCTCGTGCTTCTTTACGTCGTTGGTCATGCCGCGAGCCCTTCGGCGAGCGGGCCCAGCGCGAGGGCCGGGAAGTAGGTGAGACCGGTGATGATCATGATCGTGCCGACCAGCAGGCCGGTGAACAGCGGCTTCTCGGTGCGCAGGGTGCCCGCCGTCTCCGGTACGGGCGTCTGCTCGGCCAGCGAACCGGCCAGCGCGAGCACAAACACCATCGGCAGGAACCGGCCGAGCAGCATCGCGATGCCGATGGTCGAGTTGAACCACTGCGTGTCGGCGTTCAGGCCCGCGAAGGCGGAGCCGTTGTTGTTGGCGCCCGAGGTGTAGGCGTAGAGGATCTCGGAGAAGCCGTGCGCGCCGGAGTTCGTCATCGAGTGGGCCGGCGTGTCCAGGACGAACGAGGCCGCCGTGAAGCACAGGACCAGCGCCGGAGTGATCAGGATGTAGAGCGCGGCGAACTTGATCTCCCGCGTGCCGATCTTCTTGCCCAGGTACTCCGGGGTGCGGCCGACCATCAGACCGGCGATGAACACCGCGATGATCGCCATGATCAGCATGCCGTAGAGGCCGGAGCCGACACCACCGGGCGCGATCTCGCCGAGCTGCATGCCCAGGAGGTTGATGCCGCCGCCGAAGCCGGTGTTCGAGGAGTGGAAGGAGTTGACGGCGCCGGTCGAGGTCAGCGTGGTGGCGACCGAGAAGATCGCGGAGGCGCTGATGCCGAAGCGGGTCTCCTTGCCCTCCATCGCGCCGCCGGCCAGCTCGAACGCCGGGCCCTTGCCCGCGAACTCGGTCCACATCATCAGCGCGGTGAAGCCCAGCCAGATCACGGCCATCGTGCCGAGGATCGCGTACCCCTGCTTCAGGGATCCGACCATGCGGCCGAACGTCCGCGTCAGCGCGAACGGGATCACCAGGATCAGGTAGACCTCGAAGAGGTTCGAGAGTCCGTTGGGGTTCTCGAAGGGGTGGGCGGAGTTGGCGTTGAAGTAGCCGCCGCCGTTCGTGCCCAGCTCCTTGATGACCTCCTGGGACGCCACCGCCCCGCCGTTCCACTGCTGGGTGCCGCCCGTGAACTGGCCGACCTCGTGGATCCCGGAGAAGTTCTGGATCGCACCGCAGGCGACCAGGATCAGGGCACCGATCACGGAGATCGGGAGCAGGATGCGGACAGTGCCGCGCACCAGGTCCGCCCAGAAGTTGCCCAGCTCACCGGTACGGGACCGGGCGAAACCCCGCACGAGGGCGACCGCGACCGCGATGCCCACGGCCGCCGAGACGAAGTTCTGCACGGCCAGGCCGCCGGTCTGCACGACGTGGCCCATGGCCTGCTCGCCGTAGTACGACTGCCAGTTCGTGTTCGCCACAAACGACGCGGCCGTGTTGAACGCCTGGTCCGGATCGATCGACACGAAGCCGAGCGAGCCGGGCAGCGAGCCCTGCACCCGCTGCAGCAGGTAGAGGAACAGGACGCTCACCGCGGAGAAGGCGAGCACGCCCCGCAGGTAGGCGGGCCAGCGCATCTCGACGTTCGGGTTGGCCCCGATCGCCTTGTAGATCCACTTCTCCGGCTTCAGGTGTTTCTCCGAGGAGTACACCTTCGCCATGTAGTCACCCAGCGGCCGGTACGAAAGGCCCAGGGCGACGATCAACGCCAGAAGCTGGAGGACCCCAGCAAGAACAGGACTCATATCCGTACTCAGAACCTCTCCGGCTTGACGAGGGCGAGGACGAGATAGACCAGCAGAGCGACGGCCACCACGAGACCGGCGATGTTCTCGGCAGTCACAGCTTGGCCACCCCCTTGGCGATGAAGGCCACCAGCGCGAAGACCGCGATCGTGGTGACGACGAAGGCCACGTCGGCCATCGTGAGCTCCCGGATGCAGGAAGAAGGAAGAACGGATTCTCGGACGAGATGAGGAAATCGCCTTTCGGCCACGGATCGGTCCTCGTTGACGGCCCTCTTACGCCCCGCAGCGCCATCTTGACGCGTCTCCTACGGCTTCCTGGCTCCCGACGCGGAACCAGGTCACTCCTCCGCCCGTTCTCGTCTGCGCCCAGGCGGGTGGGGCTGAACCCCGGACATGAGGACGTCCAGGCCTTGCCGACTCGTCGCCAGGACGACGCGGTCACCCGCACGCAGCACCCGGCCGTGCACCGGACGCCAGTCGAAGCCGGTAGGTCGCTCGTAACGAAACCCCGCCAGGGTGTCCCCGGCCGCCACCGGATGCACGGGCCCCGTCCCCACGGCGAGGACCCGCCACTCGTTCACCCGAAAGGCATCGTGGACCGAGCGTCCCTCCAGCTCCGGGTGGCCGGCCACGTCGACGACCGTGAAGAGCAGCGAGCCTCGCTCGACCGGCATCACGCCCAGGACGTGCCGCCCCATCATCGCGGCGGCGAACGCCGACGCGGCAAGGGCGGAGACGCTACGGCTGCGGGTGAGGGCGTCGGGGTACGAGGCACGCATGGTCGCGGACACGGTGGCGGCGAAGTCGTCGTCGTACAGGCGCATGACCACCCGGATCGCCGGGTTGATCTCACGGGCGGCCATCGCGATGTCCAGGTTCTCTCCGTCACCGTGCGTGACGGAGAGCAAGGACTTGCTGTGCCGGATCCTGGCCAGTTCGAGGACCCCGGGCGCCGTCGCGTCCTCAAGGAGTAGGGGAACGCCCAGCTCACGGGCGTATGCGACCCCGCGTGCCGCCGGGTCGCGCTCGATCACGACGACCCTGTGGTCGGTGGTCCGCAGGCGCGCCAGGACGCGGGTGCCGATCTTCCCCAGGCCGACCAGAACGATGTGGTCGACCATCTCCGGGCCGGGTGGCTGGTTCGCCGAGCCGGTCCGGAAGGCTTCGGTGGCGTTCATGGTCGCGGCGACCACCAGCGGCAGGATGGCGAGCCCGACGAAGCCTGCGATGAGCTGGAGTATCCGCCGTGCGGGAGACTCCTCGTCCCCGGTGGCGGGATCACCCATGGTGAAGATGTCCAGGAGCGGCAGATAGACGGCTCGCCACAGCGGACCGTCCTCCGCCAGCCAAGTGACTACGGAGAGGACGACGACGATCGCGGCGAGTACGCCGAAGACGGCGAGGACCTCCCGTGCGAGGAACACCTTCCAGGGGAGGTGCGTGAACCGTGCGCGCAGCCAGGTGCCGCTGCCGCTCCGGTCGTCCGGGACGCGTGGCGCGTGGTGGTGGGTGACCTCTTCGAGCATGAGGCGACCGTGGGTGAACTGCCGGCGGTCGGCGGTCCTGGTGTCCGGCAGTAGCTGCGTACCTCCGAGGCCGGCGGTCTCGGCGCTGTCCTCGCTGGCCGGGTCGTCCTCGTGCGCGCCGGACAGGATGGCCAGGGTGGCGAGGTCGGCGGTGTGCGGTGAGGTGCCGGCCGCGCGCACCACGCCGCGGAACACCTTCCCCTCGACCTGGAGGGTGTGGCCCTCGCCGACGGCGGCGGCCGCGACCAGCTCGGGGACGGCCGTGTCGCTGTCGGAGAGGACGGTGGTCGAGGCGTCCGACTCCCCCTGCACACCCGCCGCCCGGTCCAGGAGCCGTTCCAGATGGCGCCCCCGCTCGCGGTGGTACATGCGGACGACCAGGCGTATGGAGGGGTTGAGGCCCCGGGCCAGGAGCGCGGCCGTCATGTTCACCTGGTCGTCGGCGTAGGTGAGGGCGAGCGCGGCGGCGCGCTCGACGCCCGCGGCCCGGAGCGTCCGCTCGTCGGGGGCGGGGGCCACGATCAGTTCGATCGGGGAGCGCGGGTCTCGGTGCAGGGCGGCGATGTCGGCGCCGTGCTGGTCACGCCGTGAGGGAAGGACCACGGTGACCGCCTCACCGCACACGGCGTCGAGTTCGACGGCGAGGCGATGGGCGAGACCGTCGTCCCCACAGATCACCATGTGCTGAGAGAGCTGCCCAAGTGGCATACGGAGATGGAGCGTTGACGTCACGAACGGTCAGCTTGCCGAAACGGATCCCGCCTCGTCTCACTTCGCACGCGAGTTCGGCGTCAAGGTCGTGTCAGGATCGCCGTAGCGCCTCATCCCACCGCCGTCTCAGACCGCGCAGGGCAGCGAGACGACCATGGTCAGGCCGCCGCCTGGGGTGTCCTCCGGGGTCAGCGTCCCGGACATCGCCTCGGTGAGGCCGCGGGCGAGGGCCAGGCCGAGGCCGACGCCCGTGGTGTTGTCGGTGTCGCCCAGGCGCTGGAACGGCTCGAAGACCCGCTCCCGGTCGCTGGGCGGGAGTCCGGGGCCGCGGTCGACGACCCTCAGCTCCACCCGGCCGGCGAGCGCGCTCACGGTGATCAGGACAGGGTGGGCGGGTGGGGCGTAACGGCTGGCGTTTCCGACGAGGTTGGCGATCACTCGTTCCAGCAGGGGCGGGTCGGCGAATACCGGTGGAGCCTGCTCGAAGCCGTGCAGCACGGGTAGGGGCGCGTCGGGGGGCAGGGTGTCGAGAGCGGCCGGCAGGACCTCTTCCAACGCTGTGGGGCGGAGTGAGAGCTTCAGGGCGCCCGCCTGGAGGCGGCTCATGTCGAGCAGGTTGTCGATGAGCCGGGCCAGTCGGGCCATGGACTCGTCGGCGGTGGCGAGCAGTTCCTCGCGTTCGTCCGGGCTGAACTCGACGTCGGTGCTGCGCAGGGAGGCGACGGCCGCCCATCCGGCGGCAAGCGGGGTGCGCAGGTCGTGGCTGACGGCGGCGAGGAGGGCTGTCCGCATCCGGTCGGCGGCCCGTACGGGCTCCACCTCGGCGGCGGCCTCGGCGAGCCGGGCGTGCTCGGCAGCCGCGGTGACGTGAGCGGCGAAGGCGGCCAGGACGCGGCGGTCCGATGAGGGCAGGGTCCGGCCACGCAGGACGAGGAAGTGACCGTCTCCGACCGCGACTTGGCTGACGGCGGGGTCGCCCGTGTGCGTGGCGGTGAGCTGTTCGGCGGGCACGAGTTCGGCGGATTCGGCGCCGAAGATCTCCCGGGTACGGGCAAGGAGGTCCGGCACCGTGTGGTCACCGCGCACGACCGAACCGGCGAGCGAGGAGAGGGTCTCGGCCTCGGCGGTGGCCCGGGCCGCGCGTCTGGACAGCCGGAGGGAACGGTCGACTGCTCCGGCGATCACAGCGGCGACGAGGACGAACACCGCGAGGGCGAGCATGTTGTCCGCGTCGGCGAAGGTGAAGGCCCTCACGGGTGGTATGAACCAGTAGTTGAGCAGGAGTGACGCGGTGACGGCGGCGACGAGCGCCGAGACGACCCCGCCGATGCAGGCCACGCCGACCACGATGGCGAGGAAGAGCAGTGCCTCGCTGGTCAGGTTGAACACTCCCCTGGTGTGGTCGAGAAGCAGGGTGAGCAGGACGGGCAGGACGAGCCCCGCGAGCGGCCCGGCGATCCGGCGCGAGACCGGCAGCGCGTTGCGGCGGGAGGGGAGCAGTCGGCCGTGTCCCGCCCGTTCGTGGGTGACGGTGTGGACGTCGATGTCACCGGAGAGCGCGACGGTCGTCTCGCCGATGCCCCGGCCGGTCAGGAAGCGTTCGAGACGGCCGCGCCTGCTGGTGCCGAGGACGAGCTGGGTGGCGTTCTCGGCCCGGGCGAACTCGACCAGGGCCGTGGGCACCTCGTCCCCGACAACCGTGTGATACGTCCCGCCGAGGCTCTCGACGAGCCGCCTCTGACGGCCGAGGGCCGCGGAGGAGGTACCGGCCGCCAAGCCGTCGCTGCGGACGACATGTACGGCAAGGAGTCTGCCCTGGGCGGTCCGGGCGGCGATCCGGCTCGCGCGCCGGATCAGGGTGTCGCCCTCGGGTCCGCCGGTGAGGGCCACGACGATCCGTTCGCGTATCTCCCACACACCGCCGATGCCGCGCTCGGAGCGGTACTTGCGCAGGGCCTCGTCGACCCGGTCGGCCACCCACAGGAGGGCCAGTTCGCGCAGCGCGATGAGGTTCCCCGTACGGAAGTAGCTGGCGAGGGCCGCGTCGACGTCCTCGGGCGGGTGGATGTTGCCGTGGGCCATCCGGCGCCGCAGCTCCTGCGGGTCCATGTCCACGAGCTCGATCCGGTCGGCGCGGCGGACGACCGCGTCGGGCACGGTCTCCTCCTGCGGCACCCCGGTGATCTTCTCGACGACGTCGCTGAGGGACTCCAGGTGCTGGACGTTGACCGTGGTGACGACGTCGATCCCGGCGGCGAGCAGTTCCTCGACGTCCTGCCAGCGGTGGGCGTTGCGCCCGCCCGGCGGGTTGGTGTGGGCGAGGTCGTCGACGAGGAGCAGGGCGGGCCGGCGTCGCAGGGCCCGGTCGAGGTCGAGCTCGGGGCGGACCCGGCCGTCGTGGACGGCGTGGGCGGGCTCCAGGGTCTCCAGACCGGCGAGCATCGCCTCGGTGTGGGGGCGGCCCTGGCATGCGGCGATACCGACGATGACATCTGCGCCGCGTGCGGCTCTGCGCCGGCCCTCGTCCAGCATGCGGTAGGTCTTGCCGACCCCTGTGGCGGCGCCGACGAAGACCTTGAGCCTCCCCGGACGGGCTTCCGGGTCGACGGGCCCCGACGGCGCGGGCAGGTTCAGAACTTCTCCGGGCGGATCAGCGCGGCCACGAGGTATCCGACGATGCTGACAGCGACGATCAGTCCGACCACGTTCTCCACGCTCATGAGCGATTCACTTCCTGGTGAGTCCCTGCGGGTGTCCTTCTGCGAGGGAACCCGGTGCGCGGCGCGCGTACGAGCACTTTGACGGGTCCCTTGCGGGGTGCCGTCGCATGCTGACGGCGTCTTGGCGGATCTCTGGCGCGCGGCCGCTCGGTCAGCGGAACTCGGCGAGGCGCGGGCGCAGCCCCAGGGCCGCCAGAGCGGCGGCGGCGAGCAGACCTCCGACCGCCCACGGCAGGCGTCCGGTGAGCGTGTCCCTGCCGTCGCCGGCGGCCGCGTCGAAGGCACGGCTGTTGACGGCCGTGACAGCGTCGAGGGCCTTCATCCATGCGCCGAAGTGGGCGTTGGACTTCCCCGGTTCCCAGCTGATGCAGAAGGCGACGGCCTCCTGTTCCTTGCCGGCGGCGACCAGGGACCGGACGGTGTGGTCGTCCCGCTGGTACACCGCGTACGCCTCGACGGTCCGCTCCGCGGCGGCCCGCTCCCCCGGGAAGGTGATGTTGTCGAGCTCGCGCCGGAACTCGCCGGTGAACCGTTTGTCCTCGTGGTTCTCCTGGTACGCCTTCCAGGTCTCGGCCAGCCGTGACTCGTACGAGGGGAGGTCGGCGCCCGTCATCCCGTACAGGCTCTGCGACTTGGCCAGGAAGGCCTCCTCGTGGGCGGTGCGGTGGTCGCGGTCGAGGAGGTAGCGGCTCTCGTCGGCGTTGGCGTCGTAGGCGATCGCGCGGGCGCGGGAGAGCGCGACGACCGAGTCGAAGGCGTCGTGGCGGGCGATCCTCAGGTCCTCGGATGTGGCGGCCAGCGCCTGGGTGCCAAGGAAGACGGCAAGGAGGGCGCAGACCGTGGCGGCGAGCAGGCCGGGGTTGATAAGGCGGTGGAAGCGGCGCGCGAGGTACCACTGGAGCAGGACGAGTACGGCGAGCAGTGTGACGCCCAGGACCACGAGCAGGGCCGCCTGTGTGCCGAGGTCGGATCGTTCAGCGGCGTAGGCGTCCTCGAACTGGCGGTTGGTGCCGTCAACGAGGGTGCGGGCCTCGGGCAGGAGCCGCTGGGTGAGCAGGTCGTTGGCTGTGCGGTAGTTCTCGACGGCCTCCGCTTTGCCGCCGGTGCGGGTGTCGCTCTCCAGGGCGCGTCCGATGAACTCCTGGTACCGGGCGAAGTCGGCGGTGACGCGTTCGACGGTGTGCTCGGCCCCGGCGTCGCCGTCCGCCGCGACGCCGAGGGTCCGCAGGTCTCGGCTGACGGCCTCGCGTGCCTCGTCGTACAGCTCGATGGCCTTGTCGTACGGGACGGTCATCCGGCCCTTGCCCGCATCCCCATTCGCCAGGAGGGAGTTGACGGCCTGGGCGTCCATGTCGTTGAGGGCGAGGTTGAGACCGGCGGCGCTGACGGTGCGCGGGGCGTGGTGGCCGGTGACGGCGCTCCAGGTGTCGGAGGCGGCGACTCCGGCCGTGACCGTCAGCCCGGCGCAGGCCGCCGTGAGCAACAGGATCACCGTACGCAGCAGGCGCAGCCGGGCGGGCAGGATTTTCCAGGCGCGGTGCCGCAACGCGTGCAGGCGTCGGGTCACGCGCCGGACGATGTCGCCGTCGGACGGCCCGCCCGGTCCGCGACCCCCTCGTGGTCGCGGACCGGGACGGCCCGCCCCTCGTACAGCCGCCCTGGGTGTGGTGGTGACGCTCCGGGCCGTCGTTTCCGGACCGTGCGCGCTACCGGCAGTGGTAACCACGCTTCCCTCCCACCCTCACACCTCGGACGGTTGTCCGATCCCCCGTGGTGAGGAGTCTGGGGTTCGTTTCGGCCACAGTCCGGCGGCGTTGACGCGACCCTGACGCTCCGTCGGTCCGATTTGACGTGCCCTTGACGGCGGGGGCCAACGTCCGTCAGAGGGGCGTCAATTCGGGCGTTCCGATGCCGCTTCCGCCTCGCCGGGGGCCTAGTTTTCTTCTCGGTCGCTCACCGGGCCGCGGACGTCAGTGGCCTGATCGTCCCCGGACCGCGGGGGCACGGCACCCCTCCCATCCGGCTGCCGTGCCCCCGCACCACGAG
The DNA here is from genome assembly GCF_053616475.1 of Streptomyces sp. NPDC055815. NCBI lineage: Bacteria > Bacillati > Actinomycetota > Actinomycetes > Kitasatosporales > Streptomycetaceae > Streptomyces > Streptomyces sp. NPDC055815. Next base: position 78,663 of record NZ_JBSHDU010000008.1, read on the forward strand.
CGTCGCTGTCCGTCCGCAGCCGTCCTGTGGGCGCCGGGGACCACCCCTGCCGGGAATCCCCGTGCGCCCACGGGACGCGGACGAGGACGGCCCTGCCGTACTTCTCCCGGCCGGCGCCGATCGGGCGGGGCCGGGCTCATCCAGAAGGTCTTCCGCGATGCATTCCCGCGCGCCCCACCGGGCGCCCTCCGCTCCCCCGACGCCGTCCGCCCCGCAGGCGCCGCCCCGCTTCCCGGCCCCCGCGCCGAAGCGACGGCGCTCCGAACGGAGCGAGCTGCTCGACCCCGTACAGCTCGTGAAGTGCTTCCCGGAGGCGGTGCGCAAGCTGCATCCACGGGCCCTGGTCCGCAATCCCGTGCTGTTCGTCGTCGGGGTCGGATCGGTGCTCACGACCCTGTCCGCGGTCGTCGACCCGTCCGTGTTCACCTGGGTGATCAGCGTCTGGCTGTGGCTGACGGTGATCTTCGCCAACCTCGCCGAGGCCGTGGCGGAGGGCCGCGGCAAGGCGCAGGCCGAGTCCCTGCGCAAGGCGCGGACGGACACGGTGGCACTGCGGCTGAGGCACTGGCGGTACGGCACGGACCTCGACCGGGCCGAGACGGAGGCCGTCGCCGCCACCGACCTCCGGCTGTTCGACTTCGTACTCGTCGAGGCCGGCGAACTGATCCCCGCCGACGGTGACGTGGTCGACGGGGTCGCGGCGGTCGACGAGTCCGCCGTCACCGGTGAATCGGCGCCGGTCATCCGCGAGGCCGGCGGCGACCGGACGGGAGTGACGGGCGGTACGACGGTGCTGTCGGACCGGATCGTCGTACGGGTCACCTCACGCCCCGGCCACTCCTTCATGGACCGGATGATCGCCCTGGTCGAGGGGGCCTCCCGGCAGAAGACGCCGAACGAGATCGCGCTGAACATCCTGCTCGCCGCGCTCACCGTCGTCTTCGTCCTGGTGGTGGTCGCCGTGCAGCCCATGGCCACGTACGCCGGCGCCGCCCCCTCCACCACCGTCCTCGTCGCCCTGCTCGTGACCCTGATCCCGACGACCATCGGGGCGCTGCTCTCCGCGATCGGCATCGCCGGCATGGACCGGCTCGTCCAGCGCAACGTCCTCGCCATGTCGGGACGCGCGGTCGAGGCCGCCGGCGACATCAACACCCTCCTCCTCGACAAGACCGGCACCATCACCCTGGGCAACCGGGAGGCCGCGGACTTCGTCCCGCTGCCGGGGATCGAGGAGGCACAGCTCGCAAACGCCGCGCAGCTGGCCTCGCTCGCCGACGAGACGCCCGAGGGCCGCTCCGTGGTCGTCCTGGCGAAGGAGCGGTACGGGCTGCGGGTCCCGGCCGAGGGCGAGTTGGCGAACGCCCGGTTCGTGGAGTTCAGTGCGCAGACCCGGATGAGCGGCATCGACCTGCGCTGGGACAACGGCGCCGCCTGCCACATCCGCAAGGGCGCGACGGCGCAGGTGATCGCCTGGGTCGAGATGTACGGGGGCAGAGTGCCGGGCGAGGCACGCGCCTGGAGCGACCAGATCTCGGCAGCCGGCGGCACTCCCCTCCTGGTCGCCGTCAACGACTGGGACGGCCCGCGCGTCCTGGGCATCGTCCATCTCAAGGACGTGGTGAAGGACGGCATCAAGGAGCGGTTCGCGGAGCTGCGCCGCATGGGCATCCGTACGGTGATGATCACCGGCGACAATCCGCTGACCGCACGCGCGATCGCTCACGAGGCGGGTGTCGACGACTTCCTCGCCGAGGCCACCCCCGAGGACAAGCTCGCCCTCATCAGGAAGGAGCAGGAGGGCGGGAAGCTGGTCGCGATGACCGGCGACGGCACGAACGACGCCCCCGCCCTCGCACAGGCCGACGTCGGTGTCGCGATGAACACCGGCACGTCGGCCGCGAAGGAGGCCGGCAACATGGTCGACCTCGACTCCAACCCGACCAAACTCATCGAGATCGTCTCGATCGGCAAGCAACTCCTCATCACACGAGGCGCGTTGACGACCTTCTCCATCACGAACGACGTGGCGAAGTACTTCGCGATCATCCCGGCCATGTTCACGGGCGCGTACCCGGGCCTGGAGGCGCTGAACATCATGGGGCTGCACAGCCCGACCTCGGCCATCACCTCGGCCATCATCTTCAACGCCCTGATCATCGTGGCCCTGATCCCCCTGGCGCTGCGTGGTGTCCGCTACCGGCCCGCCTCCGCACACGACCTGCTGCGCGGCAATCTCCTGGTGTACGGCCTCGGCGGACTCGTCCTTCCCTTCCTCGGCATCAAGGTCATCGATCTGCTTGTCTCCACCATCCCGGGACTCGGGTGAATCCTCGTCAGGAGGACATCAGGGAAACGGCGCTCGCCTTGTCCCGGGCATCCGGTGCGGGTTCGATGGGGAGCATGAACAGCGCGTGGCTCCTGCTCGACCGGCCGCCCCATCGGGCACCCCGTCGTGAGCCCCGCTGTCCGGAGACGTCCGCCCACCGCTGACGTACCTCCGCATCACCGGGGGCGCCGCGACATCCCTTGTCCGGCGCCCTTTCTCGTACTCGTACACACCTTTCATCCCTGAGGGACTGAGCAGTCATGTCCGTATCCGACCTTTCCTCCCGCACTGTCCTGGTGACCGGCGCCACTTCCGGCATCGGCCACCAGACCGCGCGGCTGCTCGCCGAGCGCGGCGCCACGGTGCTCGTCCACGGCCGCACCGCCGAGGAGGCCCACGCCGCCACCGACCGGCTCGTCACCCTCGCCGACGCCGACGGGTCCCGACTGTGCGCGCTCGGCGCGGACTTCACCCGCCTGGAGGAGGTCGAGCAGCTCGCGACCCGGGTGCTGGCCGAGCACCCGCGCCTCGACGTCCTCGTCAACAACGCGGGCATGGCCGCACCCGAGCGGCACACCGTGACGGCCGACGGCAACGAGATCGCGTTCCAGGTCAACTTCCTCGCCCACTACCTCCTCACCCACCTCCTGGAGCCCGCGCTGACCGGCGGCGCGGGCGGGCGGGTCGTCAACGTCTCGTCCTCCCTGCACCGCACGGGCTCCATCCAGTGGAACGACCCCAACCGGGTGCGCCGCTACTCGCGCCTCGCCGCCTACGCCCAGTCGCAGCTGGCCCTCACCGTCTTCGCCGCGGACCCGCGCGTCACCGCCGTCTCCGTCCACCCCGGCATCTGCACCACCAGCCTCCTCCCCCTCTACGCCCACGAAGGCGTCGCGCCGGCCGAGGGCGCCGCCCATGTCGTACGGCTCTGCGACCCGGCCGTCGAGATCGTCAACGGCGCCTACTACGACCGCGACCAGCGCGTCGCCCCCGCGCCCGCCGCCTCCGAGGCACGCACCGTCAAACGCCTCACCAAGCTCGCCGACCTGCTCGTCGGCCAGAACGCCTGAAAGGGATCCGGGACATGTCCAAGCGCGCCCGCAAGAAGAAGGACCGCCGCAGGAAGAAGGCGAACCACGGCCGCAGGGCCGGCGCCCGCTGAGCACGGGGGGCGGCCCGCATTCGGGCCGCCCCCTCCCCCGTTCCGTACCCAGGAGGTCCCGTGATCCCCCACCCGTCTCATCAGCCTCCCGCCTCCGCCCGGGCGTTCCCCTCCGCCGCTCCCGGCACGGCGGCCCTCGCCGAGCACGTCCTCGCCACCGGACACGGACAATGGTGGACCGACCGGGCCGACCGGCCGCGTGTCGTGGCGGTCTCCTGCGGAGACCACACCCTCCTCGCCGGCGATCCCACCGCCGTGCCCCCTGCGGAACTGGCCCCGCTCGCCGGGCACTACATCGAGGCGCCCGACCGCTTCCTCCCGGCCCTCGCCGCCGCCTTCGAACAACTGGTCCCGTGGGAGCGGATGCTCTACGTCCACCGGGCGGAGGCCGTCAAGCCCCGCCTTCCCCGCGGCGTGACCGTCCGCAGAATCACCCCCGAGGACGCCCCGGCGCTCTCGGCGCTCGACCCTTCCATGGCCTGGATCCACGGCACCTGGGACGGCCCCGCCGCCCTCGCCGCTTCCGGTGCGGCCTGGGCCGCGTTCCGCCGCGGCCGCGTGCTCGCCGTCGCCTCCACACGCTTCCTCGGCAGCCGGTACGAAGACGTCGCCTGCGCCACCGCACCCGACGAACGCCGGCAGCACCTGGCCCTGGCCTGCGTCACCGGCCTGACCGCCGACATTGCCGCCCGCGGCCACCGCGCCAGCTGGAGCTGCTCCCGCGACAACCGCCCGAGTCGCCTCCTCGCCTGGACCGCCGGCTTCCGGCTCACCCGCGAATACGTCCACCACATCGCCGGAGCCGTCAGCCGCGCGTCAAGGTTGACGGAGGCCGCATAAGTACCCCGTCAAGACGGAGCGGCGGAGACCGGCCGGGGCCGGTCATGGTTCTAGCGTCCGTGCCATGGAGTCACGATTCGTCCCTCGGTCGGAGCCCGTCGGCCGCACCGTTCACGACGGCCAGTGGGCCGGGGAGGCCCGGGCCGCCTTCGGCTGCGCCGGCCTCCTGCTGGCCGTGTCGCTGACCGTGGACGCCGGGGACGATGGCCTGAGCCTGTCGAGCACGCTGCTGTGGATCGCCCTGGCCGTCGCGCTCTTCGTGATCCTGTTGCCCGGGAGGGTCACCGCGGCGCCGGGCAGCCTGACCGTCCGGGCCTTGTGGACCCGAACGGTCGTACGCACCGACCGGCTCACCACCATCAGCTGGCCGGACGGGACCGAGCAGCGTCTCGTGCTGACCGACGCGGAGGGCTGCCGGGCCCAGCTCGACGTACGCGTCCTCCTCGCCAACCCCGCCCTGTGGCTGCTTCTGGAAGCCGACGCAAGGACCTCCGACGAGAACGGCACCCTCAGGGACGGCGTGCAGGACCTCGACCGGCTCACGCGCCGCGTCGAACGGGACACCGCCCGATCGGTCTTCACGGTCTCGGGCCTGCACTGACCGCATCCTCGTCGAGCGCGGCGGCCGCCTGGGCCGCCAGGTCGGCGGCGACCAGGCGTGCCTCAAGCGGCGGGGGTACGGAGCCGGGTTCGGGGGTCAGCAGGAAGCGACCCTGGTACCGGCCGTGGACGATGGCGCGCAGTTCGATCTCGCCGTCCGGCCAGCCCTGCCGCTCCAGGTCCCAGATCCAGCCGTCGACCTTCACGCTCCCGTCCGGGTCGAGCCGTGGCGGACGCCCGATGAGCATGCCGTACTCGAAACGGCACCCTCGCAGCTCAAGTACCTCGATCAGCTCCTCTCTCACCCGTCGGACGACGTCGTCGGAAGACGAGGTGCCGGATCGGGCCAGGCGGGTGGTGCCGTGCAGCCGCTCCAGATGCGTGGCGTCCGTGACCGCGACCCGCCTCATCGTCCGAGCACGCGCCGCCAGTTGGGACACGATCAGGCCGACGACGAGCAGCAGGATCGCGGTCTCGATGTCCGCGCGGTCCTGGATGTGGAAGCTCTGGTACGGCTCGGTGTGGAAGAAGTCGAACCAGGCTGCGGCCGAGAGGGCGGCGAGCGCGCCGGCGAAGCGGTTACCGAAGGCCGACACGGCGACGACCACGACGACGAGCAGCAGCGCGAGATTGGTGTGCGTGACGGAGGTGCGCAACGGCAGCAGCACGAGAGCCGCGCCGAACGGTGCCAGGACTCCGGCAGCGAGGGCTGCCGTGTCCCTAAGCGGAATCCTCATGATCCACCTCGCAGGATCCAGCCCTCCCCTGTCTCCCCCGACACGTCAAGCCTCCGCCCGGTGCGGCGTGGATGGCACCGGGCGGAGGAGTCCTTGACGGATCCCTGATGACGGGGTCAGCAGCGGAAGCGGAGCCGGCAGACGACGGCGTTCGTGTCGCGGCGGACGGCGTGGGCGACGACCGCGCCCCGCTGGTTCTGCAGGGCCCGCTGCCACAGGCGCTCGGGCTCGGCCTCCGGGATGAGGACGGTGACCCTGGTCCCCGGTTCGGTCGCTCCCAGGTCGCGTACGTAGGCGGTGATGGGCCGGCCGAGGGAGCGGCGCTCGGAGGGGAGCCGTACGAGGGGGACGCCCGGGTTCCACAGCGCCCAGTCCCGTTCCAGGGCCTCGGTGGCCGCCAGGTCCTCGGGGTCCGGGTGGCAGACGGTGAGGGCGCGGACCTCGTCGCCGAGGGAGACGGCGGCGGTCAGCGCCTCGCTGGTGACGCGGGTCAGCGAGGAGACCGGGACCAGGACAAGGGAACGCTCGCGGTGCGGCGGTTCGGGGATCCGGCCGACGCCGAGACGCTCGCCGATCTTCCCGTACGCACGGTGAATGGCCTCGAAGGCGAGGACGAGAACCGGCAGGGCGATGACGATCAGCCAGGCCCCGTCATGAAACTTGGTGGCGGTGACGACCACCGCCGACACGCCGGTGAGGACCGCGCCGAAACCGTTGAGCAGGGCCTTCGCCGCCCACTTGGGCCCTCGCTCCTGGCGCCAGTGCAGGACCATGCCGGTCTGGGCGATCGTGAAGCCGACGAAGACGCCGATCGCGAAGAGCGGGACGAGGGTGTTGGTGTCACCGCCGGAGAAGACGAGCAGGACGGCGGAGACGACCGCCAGCCAGACGACGCCATGGCGGTGGACCTGACGGTCGGCCTTGAGACCGAAGACGTGCGGCAGATAGTTGTCGCGGGCCAGGAGCTTCAGCAGGACAGGCAGGCCGCCGAAGGAGGTGTTCGCGGAGAGCGCGAGCAGCACCATGGTGGCGAACTGGACCACGTAGAAGGCCCAGTTGTGGCCGAGGGAGGCGTCGGCGAGCTGGGCGAGGACGGTGACGCCCTCGACCGGCTGGAGGCCGAAGCGGGAGATCAGTACCGACAGACCGATCAGCATCACACCGAGCAGCGCGCCCAGCGCGACCTCCGCGCGCATCGCCCGCCGGGCGGCCGGGGCACGGAACGACGGCACCGCGTTCGCTATCGCCTCCACACCCGTGAGCGCCGAGCAGCCCGAGGCGAACGCCTTCAGGAGCAGCAGGGCACCCACGGCGGTGGCGTTGTCAGCGAGGACGGAGGCGTGACCGTCCGACGCGGCCGTGGAGACCGGCGCGTCACGGAAGAGGCCGACGACGATCAGTACGAGGATCGCGCCGACGAAGACGGCCGTCGGGAGGATGAACGCGCGCGCCGAGTCGACGATCCCTCGCAGGTTCACTGCCGTGATCAGGACGAGTACGGCGAGGCAGATCCACAATCGGTCCCCGTAGAGCCCGGGGAAGGCGGAGGTGAGGGCGGCGACACCGGCGGTGACGGCCACGGCCACGTTCAGGACGTAGTCCAGGACCAGGGAGCCGGCGGCCACCAGGCTCGTCCGCCGGCCGAGGTGCGTCTTGGCGACCGCGTACGACCCGCCGCCGTCGGGGAAGGCCGCGATCACCTGCCGGTACGAGGCCACGAGCACCGCCAGCAGGCCGGCGATGGCCAGCGTGACCGGGAGCGTGAAACCGAGGCCGTATCCGCCGGCCGCCGCGAGGACGAGGACGATGGCCTCGGGGCCGTACGCCACCGAAGCCATCGCGTCGAGCGACAGCGCGGCGAGCCCGGTGACAGCGGTCAGCTTGTGCCGCGCACCGGTATCCGGGGGCTCCTCTGCGACGGGCGTGGCCCCGTTTTCGGTGGTCAGAGCGGGCATGCGGGTGGTCTCCTTCGTACTCAGGTCCGCTCAGGGTGTCCCCCGGCAGGCGTGGCTTTCGCACTTCCTGGCGCGTTCTTTGCGCCGCGTGCCGCTCTCTTCACACGTTTTTGACACGAGCGCTCAGGAACCGCCGGTCATCGAGCATCCGATGAGGACCCAGCGGGCTACGGTCGTGCCATGGGCCGGAACAACTCGCGGACACCCGCCGAGATCCGCATGCGACGCATGTCACTGTCGCTCGCCGCCGCGGCTCTGCCTGTCTGCGTCCTCGGCGTCGTCCAGGACGTCGTGTGGGTGCTCGGCGTAGGAGCCTGGCTCCTTGTCGGGGCCATCCTGATCGAACTCGTCTACCGCCCCTGAGATCGCCGTAGCCGCCCCGTCGACGCGCACGGGTACGCGGTCTCCCCGGGCACACGTGCCGACCCGCCGGTCTCACACACCGCCGGCGCCATCGGTCGGTGAGTACCGGAGATGAGCCCGACCGGTGCATCTTGACGCTTTCCTGACGCGCCCGCTCCGATCAGTCGTTGACGCGTTGCTTACGCTGGCCCGGCCGTCCGCACGTATGGACGGATACCCCTCATCCAGCCCAGCTCAGGAGTACCCCATGGCCACCACACCGGACGCGCGCACCGGACGATTGCGCGCGTGGATGCTGGAGGGCCTCTCCGACATGGGGAAGGGCAAGCCCTCCCGGCCCAAGGAACCGGCCGAGGACGCCGGGCACAAGGGGCAGCGCTGGTGGCGGGTGATGTGCCTGACCGGTGTCGACTACTTCTCGACCCTCGGCTACCAGCCCGGCATCGCGGCCCTGGCCGCCGGGCTGCTCTCTCCCGTCGCGACGATCGTGCTCGTGATCGTCACCCTGGCCGGCGCGCTGCCCGTCTACCGGCGGGTGGCGGAGGAGAGCCCGCGCGGCGAGGGTTCGATCGCGATGCTGTCGCGGCTGCTCTCCTTCTGGAAGGGCAAGCTCTTCGTCCTCACCCTCCTCGGCTTCGCCGCCACCGACTTCCTGATCACGATCACCCTGTCGGCGGCCGACGCCTCCACCCACCTGGTGGAGAACCCGCATCTGGAATCGGCGCTGCACGACAAGCAGGTGCTGATCACCATGATCCTCGTCGCGCTGCTCGGGGCGGTGTTCCTCAAGGGCTTCCTGGAGGCCATCGGCGTCGCCGTCGCCCTCGTCGGCGTCTACCTGGCGCTGAACGCCGTCGTCGTGGTCAACGGCTTCTGGCACGTGATCACCGAGGGCCACGTCGTCACCGACTGGACGACGGCCCTGACCGCCGAGCACGGGAACGTCTTCGCCATGGTCGGCGTGGCCCTGCTCGTCTTCCCGAAGCTCGCGCTCGGCCTGTCCGGCTTCGAGACGGGCGTCGCCGTCATGCCGCACGTCCAGGGCGACCCGGGTGACACCGAGGAGAAGCCCACCGGCCGCATCCGGGACACCAAGAAGCTGCTGACGACGGCCGCGCTGATCATGAGCGTCTTCCTGATCTGCACGAGCTTCATCACCACCGTCCTCATCCCCGAGAAGGAGTTCGAGTCCGGCGGCCAGGCCAACGGCCGCGCCCTGGCCTACCTCGCCCACGAGTACCTCGGCAACACCTTCGGCACCGTCTACGACGTCTCGACGATCCTGATCCTCTGGTTCGCCGGCGCGTCCGCCATGGCGGGTCTGCTCAACCTGATGCCGCGCTATCTGCCCAAGTACGGCATGGCCCCGCACTGGGCCCGCGCCGTGCGCCCGATGGTCATCGTCTTCACCCTGGTCGCCTTCCTCGTGACCTGGATCTTCGACGCCGACGTCGACGCCCAGGGCGGCGCCTACGCCACCGGTGTCCTCGTCCTGATCTCGTCGGCGGCCATCGCGGTGACCATCGCGGCCCGCAAGGCGGGCCAGCGCGGCTGGACCATCGGCTTCGGCGTGATCTCGGTGGTCTTCCTGTACACGACCGTCGTCAACGTCATCGAGCGTCCCGACGGCGTGAAGATCGGTGCCTGCTTCATCGCCGGCATCATCCTGATCTCGCTGCTCTCCCGGCTCGGGCGCGCCTTCGAGCTGCGCGTCACCCACATCGAGCTCGACGAGATGGCGGAGCGCTTCATCCAGGACATCTCCCGCCGCACCCCGCGCTTCATCGCCAACGAGCCGGACAACCGGGACGCCGACGAGTACCGGGCGAAGAAGGACCAGATCCGTGTCGACAACGACATCCCCGGCACCGAGGACTTCGTCTTCGTCGAGGTGACGGTCACCGACCCCTCCGAGTTCGAGGCCGGTCTGACGGTGAAGGGGGAGGTTCTCCACGACCGTTTCCGGGTCCTGACCGTGGAGAGCTCCTCCGTCCCCAACGCCCTCGCGGCCCTGCTGCTCCACGCCCGGGACGTCACCGGCGTCCGCCCTCACATCTACTTCGAGTGGACCGAGGGCAACCCCTTCGCCAACTTCTTCCGTTTCTTCCTCCTCGGCCGGGGCGAGGTCGCGCCCACCACCCGCGAGATCCTGCGCGAGGCGGAGCCCGACCGGGACCGGCGCCCCCGCGTCCACGTCGGCTAGCTAGGCGCCGGTCCGGCCGAAGAGCCGTCCTCCCAGGTCGACTCCGGTGACGCGTCCGTCGGCGTCGCGGGTGAAGAAGCCGCGCTGGCCCGCGAGGGTGCCCTCGGTGAGGACGTACTCGTCGTCGTCGCCGGGCAGGAAGCCCATGGCGGCGGGGGCGATGTCCGGCGGCATGTCCGCGTCCGAGGCCTGGCGGAGCTCCGGCTTGATCTCCACGGCGAGGGTGAGCCGCTCGCCGTCGGTGGCGATGTCGAGGTTCATGGCGTCGATCTCGTAGCGCCCGACGACCTCGCGGGCCTTGGACTCGTCGTACGGCACGGGCTCGGGGTCCTTCTCGGTCAGGCCGAGGAAGTGCTCGAAGGCGGCTCGGACGACGGCCTGGTTGAAGAGGTAGCCCTCCTCGCTGTTGGCCAGGGACACGACGGCGAAGCCGTGTTCGGGCGCGAGGTGCAGCTCGGCGTACTGTCCGTTGCCGGATCCGCCGTGGCCGATGGTGCGGACGCCGTCGACGGCGCGGCGGAACCAGCAGATGCCGAAGCCGTCGCCCATCGTGCTGCCGCGCAGCCGCACCGTCTCGTCACGCATGCCGTGCAGGGTGTCGGTGCGCAGCAGGCCGTCGCCGTCGCCCAGGTGGAAGCGGGCCCAGGTGAGCAGGTCGGCCGTGGTGGAGGCGATGCCTCCGCCGGGGTTGTCGCCGCGGGTGCCGGCGCGGAAGGCCTTCCAGGGGCGAGCGGCCTTCGGCTCGCCGTCCTCGCCGTGGACGTGGCCCGTGGCGAACGGCCGGACCATGACGTCGTCCACGTCGAAGACGGTGTCCGTGAGGCCGAGCGGCTCCAGGACGAGGGCGGCCACGGCCTGTTCGAAGGTCCGGCCGGTGACGTTCTCGACGATCCGCCCGGCCAGGTTGTAGCCGGCCTGGCTGTAGGAGGCGCGGGCGCCGGGCCGGGCGATCAGCGGGAGCCGGTCCAGCTTGGCGACGAACGCGGCGAGGGAGCCGTCCTCGCCCTCCGGGTCGATGAGGTTCCAGTCCAGGCCCGCGGTGTGGTTGAGCAGGTTGAGGACGGTGATCCGCTCGGCGGCCTCCTCGTCGGCGAGGACGAGCTCGGGGACGTAGCGCCGGACCGGGGCGTCGAGCTCGACCCGGCCCTGCTCGACCTGGCGGAGCAGGGCGGTCGCGGTGAAGGTCTTGGAGATCGACGCCAGGTGGAAGACGGTGTGCTCGTCGACCGGACGCGGGTGGGCGAGGCTGGTGACCCCGTGGTTGACGAAGGCCGTCCGGCCGCCGGCCAGGATTCCGACGGACGCGCCGGGCACGCCGTGCTCCTCGGCGAGGGCCGCGACGATCGCCGCGAAGTCGTTCTCATCGTTCTGCTGGTGCTGCTGCATGACGGGGTTCCCCCTGGGACTCGGTTCGGACTCGCTCATTGAACTAAGTGCAAGAGCACTGTAGGCCCGTAACTTCACTAAGTTCAAGTACTAAGTTCAAGTAGGGTTCCGGCATGGCCAGGAACACCCTCACCCCCGACCAGATCGTCCGCGCCGCGATCGAGCTCCTCGACGACGAAGGACTCGACGGACTCAACATGCGCAGCCTGGGCGCGCGGCTCGGCACCGCCGCCACCGCCGTCTACTGGCACATCAAGACCAAGGACGAGCTGGTGCGGCTGGCCGGCGACGCGGTCTGGGGCGAGGTCGAACTGCCCGACCTCGACTCGATGCACTGGCGGGCGGCGGCCGCCGACATGGCCGGGAGCATGCACGCGATGCTCACCCGGCATCCGTGGCTCGGCCAGGCCTTCGGCAGCCACCTGCTCTACGGCCCCGGCAAATCACGGCACGACGACCACAGCCTCGCCCTCTACGAGAAGGCCGGCTTCTCCCCCACCGACGCCGACCGGGCGGCCGCCACCGTCTTCGTCCACATCCTCGGCAGCACGCTCGGCGGCGCCGCCGAGGTCTCCCTGACCCGGCGCCTGAGCAGGAGCGGAGACCCGGAGAAGGAGCTCGCCGCCGCCATGGCGGCGGCCATCGAGGTCGCCATGGCCTTCCCCAAGCTCCGCGAACGCCTGGACGACGCCGCCGCGACCGGGTACAGCGCGGCCCCCGACCGCACCTTCGAGTTCGGCCTGGACGCCATCCTCGACGGCTTCGAGGCACAGCTGGCGAAGACGACCTGACCGACGCGGGCCGACGACGAAGAAGCGCGCGTCACGCCAGGAGGGCGCGCCGACGGTCGGCCGACTCCCGCACGCCCTCGACGACCCGCTCCAGGAACGTCCCGGCCCTGGCCGGCCTCGAGTGGACCGAAGGCGACCCCTTCGCCAACTCCCTCCGCTTCTTCCTCTTCGGCCAGGGCGAGATCGCCCCCGTCACCCGCGAGATCCTCCGCGAGGCCGAGTCCGCCCGAGACCGCCGCCCCCGCGTCCACGTCGGCTGGCACCCGAGGCGGCCCGAGAGCTCACGGAACGGCATCCACCGTGCCCTCGCCCGGCCGCACGGGGTGGTGTGCCATGACCGCGCCCCGCCGGTTCCGTCGTCGCGGATCCGGCGGGGCGCGGTGCGCAGTACGGGTCAGGCGGTCCGGGTCGCCTGTCCGATTTCGCGGACGGCGCGCCCCTTTCGCGATGTTTGGGCGGCGACCGACGGGCTAGTGACTGCGGGAGCGGTGAGCGTGGGGTCGATGGTCAGGAGCTCGATGCCGAGCGGCTCGGCCAGCGAGCGCAGGACCGACTCCGAGAGCCGGATCCAAGGCTGCTCCGCGCCGAGTGTGGCGGTGAGCCTCTCCACGGTGGTGAACCCGACAGCGGTACGGGTGCCCAGCGGGGTGCGGAAGCCGCGGACCGCCACCGTTCGTGTCCCCGGCCGGACCGGGACGTACAGGGGCCCGGCCGGGTCGGGTTCCTCGGGCTCGGGATCGTCGTCGTACTGGAAGAGGCACATGAGGCGCTCCTTGAGGAACCTGGATCGGACAGATGTCAGCCGGACCTGTGAGGTGCGATCCGGCGTGGCATCGAAGCTATGCCCGCGGCCCGACGCTTCTGGGCGGCCCCTGACGGGATCTTGACGACCGGCGGTCGTCTTCGTGCGCTTCCCTGACGCACTCGGGCCTGACGCATGGCTGTACGCGGATGCGGGGAGGGCCCGGCCCTTACCCCTCGCTCGAGCCAGGCCCTCCCCCTCGGGTGACGACCGCCCGTGGCAAGCTCTTCGCGCTCGTCCGGTCCCCCGCCTCCGGACTGCGCGTTTCTCTGGTGGTGATGGTGACGGTCACTCACCCTCCAAAGCAGGCCACGGACGGTCGTTCGTCCCCCCGCGTCGATCATTCTGTGATCGACTTCGGTCGGGGAGGGCACTCGTTGACGTAGCCCTGATGCCGTTCGGGTCCGGATTCACGCGTTGCTGACGAGCAGCTGCCCGGCGCGGTCGGGTGCCAGAGGGGCATCAGGGCGGGTGGGACGAGGATCGGCGATCAGCCGCAGGGCGTACAGCCTCGACGGTCGTGATTGCCAACGGGACGGGGCCCGGGTCGTCGGTGCAGGGTCTGGGTGACGCGCCACGGAAAACAGTGGCTCGGCGAGGTCGAAGGCATCGACCTCACCCTGGCCTTCGTCCGCGCCCAACAGGCCGACGACGCACGACTCGCCGGGCGATCACCCGTCGCGCTTGGCATCCCGACCACCCGCCGCCCGTCCGAGTGAGCCCTCCCGCTCGGACGACCAGACGAATCCTGACCGGAGACCCGGTGCCTTCCTGACCTGGCAGGCAGGCACCGGCCGCAGGGAGGATGCCGGGCATGACCACGGACCACACCCTCGTCCCGCTCGGCGCGAAGCGCTCGGCCCCTGTCGTCTTCGGCGCCGGCGCCGGGATCGGCCTGCTCGGCGGGATGATCGGGCTGGGCGGCGCGGAGTTCCGTCTGCCGCTGCTGATCGGCCTCTTCGGATTCGCCGCCCTGTCGGCGGTCATCCTGAACAAGGTGATGAGCCTGGTCGTGGTCCTGGTCGCGCTGCCCGCCCGCCTCGCCGCTGTTCCGGCCGCCGAGGTCGCCGCCCGCTGGCCTGTCGCCGTCAACCTGCTGGCCGGCAGCCTGCTCGGCGCCTGGGCCGGAGCGTCCTGGGCGGTCCGCATGCGATCCGCGACCCTCTACAAGGTCCTCGCGGCGTTGATGGTGCTCATGACCGCGGCCCTGGTGCTCACGCACACCAGCACGCTGGACTCGCTCGCGCTGCCGTTGTGGGCACAGGTGCCGTCCGGTGTCGTGGCCGGCTTCGGGATCGGGGTCGTCGCCGCGATCATGGGGGTCGCCGGCGGCGAACTGCTGATCCCCACGATCGTGCTGCTCTTCGGCCAGGACATCAAGACAGCCGGAAGCCTCTCCCTGCTGGTCTCCCTGCCGACCATGCTGGTCGCCTTCGCCCGCTACAGCCGCGACGGCAGCTTCGCCGTCCTCGGCGCGAACCTCCACTTCACCGCGGTCATGGCAGCGGGCTCCATCGCCGGCGCCGTCCTTGGAGGACTCCTCCTCGGCACCTTCCCCAACGCCGTCCTCATTCCCGCCCTGGCCGCCATCCTGCTCGTCTCCGCAATCAAGCTCGCCCGCCATGACTGACCCCCGATGACCACCGGGCTTGACTCAAAGCAGAGAAGCGTCCGCCGGCGGCAGAGGCTCGCGAACGTCGTGCACCGTGGTGGTCACCCGCGCGTCGACTCCCCGCGCGAGCGAGATCGCGCAGCTGCTCCAGACCGACGAGGCTGAAGTCTGTCGCCTACAAGGTGAAGCCCTCGCGGGCGAAGAGCAGCGCGTCCCGGCCGTGCCCGGCCACCAGCTCCAGTACGTCCTGGGTCCCCGCTGCCCAGAACACGGCGACGGCGCCAGTGCCGCCGCTGGATCTCGGCCGGCTCCTGCTCGTCCGCCACGGTCTTCCTTCCCGCTGTGTTCCCTGGGCAGCCCAGACGTGCCGCTGCCCAGTCAGTGGCTGCGAGGTGCGTACATGATGACGGCCATGCCGGCGAGGCAGACCAGGGCGCCGATGACGTCGTAGCGGTCGGGGCGGTAACCGTCGGCGACCATGGCCCAGGCGATCGACCCGGCCACGAAGATGCCGCCGTAGGCGGCGAGGATGCGGCCGAAGTTGTCGTCGGACTGGAGGGTGGCCACGACGCCGTACAGGCCGAGGGCGATGACGCCGGCGCCGATCCAGATCCAGCCCTTGTGCTCGCGGATACCCTGCCAGACCAACCAGGCGCCGCCGATCTCGAAGAGGGCGGCGACGACGAACAGGGCAACGGAACGAGCGACAGTCATGCCGCAGGACCCTACCGGCGGCCCGCGCCTGTGATCTTCACCGGGTGGCCGACCCTTTGCAGCCACACGAGTCCTGACCTGCGCTCTTCGCCGAGCAGACGCAAGAACGGCGACTCTGTCCCAGCCATCAAATACCGACGGCGAGCACGGCCGGGACGACGGTGAGTGCGGGTGGCCAGCCCACCATCGCCCCGGCCCCGGCCCCGACGATGCCCGCCGTGATCAGGACGGGCAGTGCGCAGCACGCCACACAGGCCAGCGCGGCCAGGCCCCCGAGCGCCTTCGGGGCGCGCCCGGGGCGGGAGTCAGCAGCAGGGTCCGGCATGACGGTTCTCCTCGGCGAGGTCGGTGAAGGGAATGGGGCAGCAGGGCATGGACGCGCACTCAGTCAGGTCGTCGCAGCCTGCCTCCACGGCGGCGACCAGGGCGGTGCGGATGGTGGCGAGATCGGCGACCTTCGCGTCGACCTCGGCGAGCTTGGCCGCGGCCCGGTCCTGGAGACCGGCCACGGGACGGCCATGCCGGTGACGGCCGGTCTCAAGGAGTTCGGCGACCTCCTCCAGAGTGAAACCGAGCCGCTGCGCGGCCTTGATCACCCGCAGGGCGGTCACCGCGTCCTCGCCGTAGAGGCGGTGGCCGCCGTTGCTGCGTTCCGGCTCGGCCAGCAGGCCCCGGCGCTCGTAGTACCGCAGCGTCTGGATGTTCACCCCGGCCGCCTCGGCGACCTGGCCACTGCGCAGGCCCGCGCTCACCGCTGATCCCCGGCGGCAGCTGTCCGTGCGGCGAGGGCATCCAGGACCGCCTCGTGCGCCTGGTCGACCGAGATGTCCAACCCGATCCGGTCCGCGCCGGGGGTGGTGGCGAAGGCGAAGAACGAGCAGCAGCCGCTCTCGCGCTCCACCAGGTCTCGGACCCGGTCCTCGACGCCCTCTCCGCCGACCAGGTCAAGCCGCAGGTGGAGCGGCTCTGGCCGGGACAGGGAGATCAGACGCTCGGCGAACAGCGCATCCCACACGGCGACCCTGAGGGGCCGCTCCTCGGTGGGCAGCGTGCAGGACTGCGGCACCCACGCCAGATCACTCATCGCGCTCACTCCCGTCGGCACGTCCCCTCGGTGGGGGAATACCTCCGACGGTAAACCTGTACCTGGGTACAGGTTGCAAGGCGGCGCCCCCCGTTTCGAGTGGGCCACAACGCCGAAACCGTCCTCCGCCAAGGGGAGCCCGGCGGAGGACGGTGAACGAGGTGCGGACCGGGAGGGACCCGTAAATCAGGTCTAGAGGCCGATGTCGCGGCGATTCATGTCGTCGAGCGACTCCCGGCGTACGAGCGTGCGCGCGATGCCGTCCTTCACGGCGACGACGGGCGGGCGGCCGACCAGGTTGTAGCCGGAGGCCATGGACAGGTGATACGCGCCGGCCACCGGGACGGCCAGGAGGTCTCCGGGGTGAACGTCCTCGGGCAGCTGGACATCGTCAGCGACGATGTCACCGGCCTCGCAGTGGCGGCCGACGACGGTGACGGGGCGGGGCTCCGCCGTGGAGTGCCGGCCGATCAGACGGGGTGCGTAGCGGACGCCGTAGAGCGCGGGCCGGGGGTTGTCGCTCATGCCGCCGTCGACGGCGACGAAGGTGCGCGTTCCAGTGCGCTTGACGGCGAGAACCCGGTAGACACAGACGCCTGCGGGTCCGACGACCGCCCGGCCCGGCTCGATCGTGAGACGAGGCACGGGCAGCTTCACCTTGGCGCAGCCGTCCCGCAGTTCGGTCCGCACACGCGCCGCGAGCTGCGGCACGTCGAGGCTCTCCTCGCCGGGCCGGTAGGCGATGTCGTAGCCGCCACCGATGTTCAACTGCGGCAGCTCTACGCCGTACTGCTCCCTGATCCGGGCCATCAGGCCGACCATGCGGCGTACGGCGGCGACGTACGGCTTGACGGTGGTGATCTGCGAGCCGATGTGGCAGTGCAGCCCGACGAGTTCCAGGCGGGGCTGGGAGAACACCCTGGCCACCGCGTGCTGCGCGGAGCCGTCCGTGATCGACAGGCCGAACTTCTGGTCCTCCGTACCGGTCCGCACCTTGGCGTGCCCGCCGGCGGCGATGCCGGGGACGACGCGCAACATGACCCGCTGGCGAGAGCCGTGCGGCACGATGGCGGCGAGGCGCGCGATCTCCGAGGCGCTGTCGACGACGATCCGCCCGACGCCCAGCCGCACAGCGGTACCGAGGTCCTCGGGGCTCTTGGCGTTGCCGTGCAGGAGGACCTTCTCGGGCGGGAAGCCGGTGGTGCCGGCGAGCATCAGCTCCCCCGCCGAGCACACGTCCAGGCCCAGGCCTTCCTCCCGTACCCAGTGGGCCATGGCCCGGCACAGGAACGCCTTCGCGGCATAGACGACGTCGGCCTCGGGAAACGCCATGCTATACGTACGGCAGCGCTCCCTCACCTCGTCCTCGTCCAATACGTAGACGGGGGTACCGAACCGGCCCGCGGTCTCGGCGAGCGACACACCGGCGACAGTGACGTCCCCACCACGCTCGGGGCGGGTGGAACGCGGCCAGATCGACAGTCCGTCGGTCTCGTGCGACGCGGATGACGGCACCTGGGGTGCCGTAAGGGACAGGGACACGACGTCTCCTCAGCCGATCAAGAGGTTGACGCACGAGATGACGGCGGCAGCACCCGCCACGCGCAGGACGCCCACGTGTCGTGGGTCCCAGGTCCGCCAGGAGCCTTCATCGCGCGGGGCCTTCGAAACCCCGGGGGCGGCGAACTGCGGGTCGGCGGCGAGGGCGGTGACGCCCAGTGGCGCCACGAGGGCGCGCAGTGCGGGTTCGGAGAGCCTCACGCAGGCGTGGTCCGGTCCGAGCATAGCGGCGAGTCTGGCCGCGGAGGTGAAACCGACGGCCGTCCGGCCGCCCAGGGGAGTACGGAAAAGACGGGCGCTGCAGCCCGCGGGTCCCGGCCGGACGGGGACGAGGAGAGGTCCGGCCGGGACGCGTTCGGAAGGCTCGGGGTCCTCGGAGTGCTCGACCTCAGACATGGCAGTGCCCCTCGGAGACGGAGAGGCTCGGTCAGGGTGCGTCCTCCGTCAGTCGGCGGGCGTCGAACCGCAGCCACCGGTCGAGCCGGCGGTGCGCGGAGGTGAGATCGCTCAGCAGGCGCGAGGGCGGTACGGCGAGGACCAGGCACGCGGCGTGCACGACGGAGTACCGGACGACCGATGGGAGCATCAGCCGCCGCAGACCCCCGCGCCGATCCGATAAGCACGACGGGACCTTGGCCGCCAGCCGGGCGGAGTCGATCGGAAATCTGCGGACTCGATCTCCGTGCCGCACGGTGCGAGGTCGCCACTGATCGCCGGACAGGAGACAGCAGGGTCCAACCGGTGCGTACGCCAGTCGGCCGCACACGGCGAAAGATCGACTTCCCCGCTGAGGACCGCTCCACGAAACTGAGGAGAGGTGATCCCCCCCACGAAGACTGAGGTGCCTGATGGCGGAATCGAAGGAGGACGCCCTCGCCATCCGCCATGTAACCGAGCGGCTGGTGAGGGCCCACCCGCAGCTGGACGTCGACCTAGTACAAAAATCAGTACAGACGGCGTACGAAGAGCTCAGGTACGCGCGGGTGCGTACCTACCTACCGGTCTTGATGGAGCGAAGAGCCAAGGACCTGCTGCCCGCTATCGAGCAGGCGGAGCGAAATACCTGACGCCTGACATGTAACCCCTTGGCGTGTCGACGCCAGTCGGCGGATGCGAGTCCAGCAGCGCCGGGGCAGCTCTGGACGCTGCGTGCGAGCCTGGGGTGGGCCGACCGACCACGGCTCCCCCGGCATGGTCGCCGAGATCCGCCAGGCCGGACGACGCTGGTTCGGAGCCGCCGACAGCGCCGAGTAGGGAACGGGCCGCGAGCGGCGGCCGAGGGGCAGATCCGGGTCGGCAGCATCACCAAGACGTGCAGCGCGACCGTGATCCTCCAGTCGCCGCCGAGTACGTGCTCGACAGCCGCGCTTGGCTCGGTCCAGGCTCACCCCGATCCCCATGCCCGAGCCCCCTCGTCCCGGCGTCCCGCCGTCCCGGTCGACCTTGCCAGGGCGTCGGATCCAGCCGCCCAACTCCTGCTCCACGTGGGCGCGGAAACTGCGGGTGGGCCGCCCGGCGGCGCGGAACCGTCGGCGAACTCCTCACGCATCGGCGCGGCGAGCCGGTCGCGCGTCTCATCGAAGGACGGCGAGCGGATCACGGGTCGCCTCACGACGCACCGGTGCGCGCTCGCGATCACGCGGCGATAATTGCGCCATGATGCGCATTCGCAAAGCTCGTTCATGCAGATCGAATCTGACCGACCATCAGGAAAGTCAGCATTGAGTCAGCATCAGTACCGCGCGGAACCGCCCCCAGGCGCCCCGAAGCGCCAAGATCAACAATTCGACTCACATGCTCTGACCTGCAAAAACCCTGCTCAGTGGCTTGCCTGCTAATCTCACTAGGAGGTATCCGTGAGGATGCTGATCAACGTTCCGGAGACCGTCGTCGCCGATGCCCTGCGGGGGATGGCCGCGGCGCATCCCGAGTTGACCGTGGACGTGGAGCGGCGTGTCGTGGTGCGGCGGGACGCGCCCGTGGCCGGGCAGGTGGCGCTGGTGTCCGGCGGTGGGTCCGGGCACGAGCCCTTGCACGGGGGGTTCGTGGGGCCCGGGATGCTGGCGGCCGCTTGTCCCGGCGAGGTGTTCACGTCGCCCGTGCCCGATCAGATGGTCCGGGCCGCGGCCGCCGTCGACAGCGGGGCCGGGGTGTTGTTCGTGGTCAAGAACTACACGGGTGACGTGCTGAACTTCGAGATGGCGGCGGAGCTCGCCGAGGACGAGGGCATCCAGGTCGCCAAGGTCCTGGTCGACGACGACGTGGCGGTGACGGACAGCCTGTACACGGCGGGGCGGCGCGGGACCGGGGGCACCTTGTTCGTGGAGAAGATCGCCGGGGCCGCCGCCGAGGAGGGACTGCCCCTTGAGCGGGTCGAGGCGATCGCCCGGCGCGTCAACGAGCGGTCCCGGTCCTTCGGGGTGGCCCTGAGCGCCTGCACCACCCCCGCCAAGGGCAGCCCGACCTTCGATCTCCCCGAGGGGGAGCTGGAGTTGGGGATCGGCATCCACGGTGAGCCGGGCCGCGAGCGGCGGGCCATGATGACCTCGCGGGAGATCGCCGACTTCGCCGTGGACGCCGTCGTGGAGGACCTGCGCCCGGCCGGGCCGGTCATCGCCCTCGTCAACGGCATGGGAGCGACCCCGCTCCTGGAGTTGTACGGGTTCAACGCCGAGGTGCAGCGGGTGCTCGCCGAGCGGCACGTGCCGGTGGCCCGGACGCTCGTCGGGAACTATGTGACCTCGCTCGACATGGCCGGCTGCTCGGTGACCCTGTGCGAGGTCGACGAGGAGCTGCTGCGCCTGTGGGACGCTCCGGTGCAGACGCCCGCGCTGCGCTGGGGCCGGTGAGACGGGGATGGTCATGGGGAGTGACGGCATGACGGAGACGTTCGGCGCCGGGTTCCTGGTGCGCTGGCTGGCCGCGGTGGCCGAGGACGTCGACCGGGAGGCCGACCGGCTCACCGAGCTGGACTCGGCGATCGGCGACGCCGACCACGGTGCGAATCTGAGGCGGGGGTTCACCGCCGTGACGGAGGCACTTGAGAAGGAGCCGCCGGGCAGTCCCGGCGCGGTGCTCACCGCCGCCGGACGGCAGCTGATCTCGACGGTCGGCGGCGCTTCGGGTCCCCTGTACGGGACGCTCCTTCGGCGCGCCGGGAAGGCCCTGGGCGAGGACGCCGAGGTCACCCGGGCGCGGCTGGCGGAGGCGCTCGACGCCGGTGTGGCGGCCGTGTCGCAGCTGGGCGGTGCCCAGATGGGCGACAAGACGATGCTGGACGCGCTCGTGCCGGCCGTGGCGGGGCTGCGGAGCTCGTACGAGGCGGCCCGCGCCGCCGCCGAGGAGGGCGCCCTGGCGACCGTACCCCTGCAGGCGCGCAAGGGCAGGGCCAGTTACCTCGGGGAGCGGTCGATCGGGCACCAGGATCCGGGCGCGACCTCGTCGGCGCTGCTGTTCGCCGCGCTCGCCGACACGGCCGGGGCGGAGGGGGTGGCGTGAGCCCGTCCCCCGTCGGCATCGTGCTCGTCTCGCACAGCGCGGCGGTCGCGGCGGCCGTCGCCGAACTCGCCCGGGGCCTCGCCGGCGGTGGCGACCTTGCGCCCGTCCTGCCCGCGGGCGGCGCTCCGGACGGTGGGCTCGGGACGAGTGCCGAGCTGATCCGCACGGCGGCCGAGGCCGTCGACCGGGGGGCCGGCGTGGCGCTCCTGGTCGACCTGGGCAGCGCGGTCCTCACGGTGAAGGCGCTGCTCGCCGAGGGCGACGAACTGCCCGCGGGCTGCCGCCTGGTGGACGCGCCGTTCGTGGAGGGCGCGGTCGCCGCGCTGGTGACGGCGAGCGCCGGAGGGGACCTCGACGCGGTGGCCGCCGCTGCCTCGGAGGCGTACGCCTACCGCAAGGAGTGAGGCGCGAAGCCGTGTGCGTGGAGTGACCGAGGGGCCGCGCCGGGTGGCGACCGTGTTGTGATCGAGCAGGTCAACACACTAATGTCGCAGGGCCTTGGTGTACGGGAAACCGGTGCAGTACCGGTGCGGCCCTCGCCACTGTGATCGGGAGGTCCGGCTCCACCCCCGCGGGGAACACCTCGGGGAAGCCACTGGACCGTCGTGGGAGACCGCGGCGGTGTGGGAAGGCGGAGTCGGGCCGTATGACCGTCAGCCAGGAGACCGGCCAGGGTGCGTTGTCCATCCACGAGGTGCTGGAGAGGGTCTACCCACCATGCATATAGCCGAGGGGTACCTGCCCCCTGCGCACGCCGCCGCCTGGGGCGTCGCGGCCGCGCCGTTCGTCGTCCACGGGGTGCGCGCGCTGACCCGTGAGGTGCGGTCGAACCCCGAGTCCACCCTGCTGCTCGGCGCGTCCGGCGCCTTCACGTTCGTCCTGTCGGCGCTCAAGCTGCCCTCCGTCACCGGGAGTTGTTCCCATCCGACCGGTACGGGTCTGGGCGCGATCCTGTTCCGACCGCCGATCATGGCGGTCCTCGGCACCATCACCCTGCTCTTCCAGGCCCTGCTGCTCGCGCACGGCGGGCTGACCACGCTCGGCGCGAACGCCTTCTCGATGGCGATCGTCGGGCCGTGGGCGGGGTACGGGACGTACCGGCTGCTGCGGCGGTTCGGCGCACCGCTGATGGTGGCCGTCTTCTTCGGCGCGTTCGTCGCCGACCTGTCCACGTACTGCGTCACCAGCGTCCAGCTGGCCCTGGCGTTCCCCGACCCCGGCAGCGGGGTGCCCGGCGCGCTCGCCAAGTTCGGCGGGATCTTCGCCGTGACGCAGATCCCCCTCGCGGTGAGCGAGGGTCTGCTCACGGTGCTCGTCATGCGGCTGCTCACGCAGTCCAGCAAGGGAGACCTGACCCGGCTCGGCGTGCTCGGCGCGGCGCGGACGGAGCGACACGAGGAGGCGGCGGCGCGATGAGCCGGAACGCGAAGATCAACGCGCTGCTGCTGCTCGCCGTCGCCGCGCTCGCGGTGCTGCCGCTGGCGCTCGGGCTCGGCGACCACAAGGAGCAGCCGTTCACCGGCTCCGACGGCGAGGCCGAGACCGCGATCACAGAGCTCCAGCCGGACTACAAGCCGTGGTTCAGCCCGCTGTACGAGCCGCCGTCCGGCGAGATCGAGTCGGCGCTGTTCGCCCTGCAGGCGGCGCTCGGCGCCGGCGTCCTGGCGTACTACTTCGGCCTGCGCCGCGGCCGCCGGCAGGGCGCGGCGGCGGCCAGAGCCGGGGCGGGGGCGGACGGTACGGCGGAGTCGGCAGGCACGGAAGGTGCGGCGGAGGACGGCGGTTCCGCTGTCGGCGATGGGCCGAAGTCCGGTGCCGCGGGTGCCGGTACGGCGAGCTCCGCCACCGCGAGGTCCACGACCGCACCCGCCTCCGGCGCCCCTGAGGCCGGAGCGTCCGGCGCCGGTTCGTCGCCCGTCGGCGGATCGGACGCGTAGCGCCGATGCTGCCGATCGACGCGGCGGCGCACAGCAGCCGCTGGCGCCGCCGTCATCCCGTGGAGAAGGCGCTCCTCGGCTTCGGCCTGACGCTGTGTGCGGTGAGCCTGCCACCGTGGCCGGGCGCGCCGCTCGTGGCGGCGGCCACGCTCACGGTGCTGCTCGGTCCGGCCGGCGTGCCGGGCCGTCAGTTGTGGCGGGCGTTCCGCATCCCGCTCGGCTTCTGCGTCACGGGGGCGATACCGCTGCTCTTCGAGGTGGGCGGTACGCGGGGGCTCGTGGCCCTCGCGCCCGACGGCCCCGTACACGCGGGCGAGCTGCTGCTCCGCACCGCCTCGGCCTCGCTCGGGGTGCTGCTCTTCGCGTTCACGACGCCGGTGTCCGACGTGCTGCCCCGGCTCGTCCGGGCGGGCGTGCCGGCGCCCGTGGTGGACGTGGCGCTCGTCATGTACCGGATCATCTTCCTGCTCCTCGACTCGCTGACGAAGATCCGGCAGGCGCAGGCGGCCCGGCTCGGGCACACCACCCGGGCCGCGACCTGGCGTTCGCTCGCCGGGCTCGGCGCGACGACCTTCGTCCGGGCCTTCGACCGGGCGCAGCGCCTGCAGTCGGGGCTCGCCGGGCGCGGTTACGACGGGACGCTGCGGGTCCTGGTGCCCGTCTGCGCGGTGTCCCGGCGGTTCCTCACGGCGACGGGCGTGCTCCTCATGGGGCTCGTCGCCGTCACCCTCGTACTGGAAAGGTTCCTTCCGTGACGTCTGCGACGCCGACGACCCCCGTCGTGGAGCTGGTGAAGGCGGGTTTCGCCTACGAGGACGGGCCCGCGGTCCTGTCGGGCGTGGACTTCGCGGTGGCGGAGGGGCGCGCGATCGCGCTCCTCGGCCGCAACGGCAGCGGCAAGACGACGCTGCTGCGGCTGCTCAGCGGCGGGCTGCGGTGCGGGAGCGGGTCGCTGCTCCTGGACGGGGCTGAGGTGGCGTACGACCGGAAGGGGCTGACCCGGCTGCGGACCACGGTGCAGCTGGTCGTGCAGGATCCGGACGACCAGCTGTTCGCGGCCTCGGTCGGCCAGGACGTGTCGTTCGGCCCGACGAACCTGGGGCTGCCGGAGGAGGAGGTACGGCTCCGGGTGCGGGAGGCCCTGGAGGCGCTGGACATCGTGGCCCTGGAGGACCGGCCGACGCATCTGCTGTCGTACGGGCAGCGGAAGCGGGCCGCGATCGCGGGTGCCGTCGCGATGCGCCCCCGGGTGCTGATCATGGACGAGCCGACGGCCGGGCTCGACCCGCACGGGCAGGAGCGGCTGCTCGACGCGCTCGAACGGCTCCGGGCGGCCGGGACGACGGTCGTGATGGCGACGCACGACGTGGACCTCGCGCTGCGCTGGGCCGACGAGGCGGCGGTGCTCTCCCCCGCCGGTCTGCGCACCGGCCCGGTCGCCGAGCTCCTCGCGGACGACGAGTTGCTGGCGGCGGCCCGGCTGCGGCGGCCCTGGGGCACCTCGGTGGCGCGCCTCCTGAGGGCCCACGGGCTGCTCGGCGCGGACGCGGCGGAGCCCCGGACCCCGGAGGACCTGGACGCGTGGGCCGGGACGGCGGGGGCGGGGGCGGCTGGGGCCGGGATCGCGGAGGCGGAGAACGTGGGGGCGGGGGCGGCGGGGGCGGGGGCCGCGGAGGCCAGGACCGCGGGTGCCGGGGCCCCGGGGGCGTCTCTCGTGCGGAGCCCGCAGGCTACCGAGTAGTAGATATCACTCCCGGATTCTTCTGCAACTAGTTGCAGAAGGTCCGCGGCGTCGCCTAGAACAGAGGTCGACGACCCCTGCGCGAGGAGGCGCCCCCCATGACCCCGTACCCGCACCTGCTGAGCCCGCTCGACCTCGGGTTCACCACCCTGCCCAACCGGGTGATCATGGGCTCGATGCACGTCGGCCTTGAGGAGACGGAGCACGGCTTCGAGCGCATGGCCGCCTTCTACGCCGAGCGCGCCCGGGGCGGCGTCGGCCTCATCGTCACCGGCGGCATCGCGCCCAACGAGGCCGGCCGCCCGTGGGACGGCGGGGCCAAGCTGACCACGCCCGAGGAGGTCGCCGAGCACCGGCTGATCACCGACGCCGTGCACGCCGAGGGCGGCCGCATCGCGATGCAGATCCTGCACTTCGGCCGGTACGCCTACCACCGGGACCTCGTCGGCCCCAGCCCGATCAAGGCGCCCATCAGCCCCTTCGTACCGAACGAGCTGACCGACGCCGAGGTCGAGCAGACCGTCGAGGACTACGCGCGCTGCGCCGAGCTCGCCAAGGAGGCCGGCTACGACGGCGTCGAGGTGATGGGCTCCGAGGGCTACCTCATCAACGAGTTCATCGCCGCCGCCACCAACCAGCGCACCGACCGCTGGGGCGGCTCGTACGAGAACCGGGTCCGCTTCCCGCTGGAGATCGTCCGCCGGATCCGCGAGCGCGTCGGCGAGGACTTCATCCTCGTCTACCGCCTCTCCATGCTCGACCTGGTTCCGGGCGGCTCCACGCTCGACGAGGTCGTCGCGCTCGCCAAGGAGATCGAGGCCGCCGGCGCCACCATCATCAACACCGGCATCGGCTGGCACGAGGCGCGCATCCCCACCATCGCCACCTCCGTGCCGCGCGGCGCCTACACCTGGGTGACGAAGAAGCTGATGGGCGCGGTCTCCGTACCGCTCGTCACCTCCAACCGCATCAACACCCCCGAGGTCGCCGAGGAGATCCTCGCCGACGGCCGCGCCGACCTGGTCTCGCTGGCCCGCCCGTTCCTCGCCGACCCCGCCTTCGTCGCCAAGGCGACCGCCGGCCGCGCCGACACCATCAACACCTGCATCGGCTGCAACCAGGCCTGCCTGGACCACACCTTCAGCCTGAAGATCACCTCCTGCCTGGTCAACCCGCGCGCCTGCCACGAGACCGAGCTGGTCCTCTCCCCCACCCGCCTCGCCAAGCGCGTCGCCGTCGTCGGCGCGGGCCCGGCCGGACTGGCGTGCGCGGTCTCCGCGGCCGAACGCGGACACTCCGTCACCCTCTTCGACGGCGCCGCCGAGATCGGCGGCCAGCTGAACATCGCCAAGCGGGTGCCGGGCAAGGAGGAGTTCGACGAGACGCTGCGCTACTTCCGCGTCCAGCTCGCCGAGCACGGCATCGACGTCCGCCTCGACACGTACGTCTCCGCCGCCGACCTGGAGGGCTACGACGAGGTCGTCGTCGCGACCGGCGTCACCCCCCGCACGCCCGGCATCGCCGGTGAGGACCACCCGAGCGTCCTCAGCTACCTCGACGTGCTGCGCGACGGCGCGCCCGTCGGCGAGCGGGTCGCGATCATCGGCGCGGGCGGCATCGGCTTCGACGTCGCCGAGTTCCTCACGGACGGCGGCGAGGGCGCGAGCCAGGACCCCGAGACGTACTTCCGCCAGTGGGGCGTCGACACCTCCTACGAGAACCGCGGCGGACTGCGCGCGCCCGAGCGGAACGCGCCGCCGCGCCAGGTCCACCTGCTCCAGCGCAAGACCTCCAAGGTCGGCGCGGGCCTCGGCAAGACGACCGGCTGGATCCACCGCACCGAGCTCAAGCACCGCGGCGTCACCATGGTGGCCGGGGTGTCGTACGAGCGGATCGACGACGCCGGTCTGCACGTCACGATCGACGGCGAGCCGCAGCTGCTCCCCGTCGACACGATCGTGCTCTGCGCCGGGCAGGAGCCCCGCCGCGACCTGTACGAGGAGCTGGTCGCCGCCGGCCGCCCGGTGCACCTCATCGGCGGTGCGGACGTCGCCGCCGAGCTGGACGCCAAGCGGGCGATCGACCAGGGCACGCGCCTCGCCGCCACCCTCTGACCGCCGTCCCATGATCACCGTGGCCGGCCGAACCTAGGATGCGAGCATGTCCCTCCCGCACGCGATCCTCACCGCGCTGCTCGAAAAGCCGTCCTCCGGCCTCGAACTGACGCGCCGCTTCGACAAGTCGATCGGCTACTTCTGGTCGGCCACGCACCAGCAGATCTACCGCGAGCTCGGGAAACTGGAGCAGGCGGGGCACATCCGCGCCCTGCCCGCTCCGGTGCCCGCGCGGGGGCAGAAGAAGGAGTACGAGGTGCTGCCCGCGGGCCGGGCGGAGCTGACCGACTGGGTGGGCAGGGCCGAGGACCCGAAGCCGCTCCGGTCCGCGCTGCTGCTGCGGATGCGGGCGGCTGCGATGGTGGGGGCGGCGGGGCTTCGGGCCGAACTGCGCCGCCATCTCGCGCTGCACCAGGCCCAGTTGGACGAGTACCTCCTGATCGAGGCCCGCGACTTTCCTGCGGAACGCCGGCGGACCGAACCGGATCGGTTGCGGCATCTTGTGCTGCGGGGTGGGGTGGATCTGGAGCGGTTCTGGGTGAGCTGGCTGACGAACGCGCTGACGGAACTGGGCCCGGAGGAGTAGGGCCCGCCTCCTGAACCGCGCCCGGCGCTTCGCCCTGCGTGGACCCGCGCCCGTGCGGGCCGGTGCCACGGCCCACCGCCGTGTGGGCCCGCGCCCGGGCGGGCGGTGCCCCGGTCCACCCCCGTGTGGGCAATCGTCCCGCAGGGCGGGACGGGTGGGCACACGGGACGGCGCCCTCCGCGGCGCCTCCGCGTTCCGCGCCTGGACCCGCACCACCTTGCGCGGCGCACATCCGGTGCGGGTTCAGGCTCGGGAGCCTCTGGCGCCGGCAGGGGCGCCGTTCCGTTGTGCCCACCCGTTCCGCCCCTTGCGGAACGCCTGCCCACAACGGGCGGAAGCGCGCCCACAACGGCGGGGCTCAGGTCGCAGCGGAGGCCCTGCGCCACGCCGAATCCCGTAGCAGGCGGAGTCCGTTCAGGCCCACCAGGACCGTCGAGCCCTCGTGCCCCGCGACGCCCAGGGGGAGCGGGAGGTGGCCCGCGAGGTCCCAGATGACCAGCGAACCGATGCAGACGCCGGCGATCCAGAGGTTCTGGACGACCAGGCGCCGGGCGCGGCGCGACAGGGCCAGGACCGCCGGGATCGCGCGGAGTTCGTCGCGGACGACGACCGCGTCGGCGGTGTCGAGGGCGAGGTCGGATCCGGCCCGGCCCATCGCGATGCCGCTGTGGGCGGCCGCGAGGGCCGGGGCGTCGTTGACGCCGTCGCCGACGAGCAGCACCCGGGCGCCCGCCCGCTCCCACTCCCGTACCGCTGCCGCCTTCTCGTGCGGGAGGAGCCCGGCGCGGACGTCGCCGATCCCCGCCTCGGCGGCGATGCGCGCCGCCGCGCCCGCGTTGTCGCCGGTCAGCAGGGTGGGGGTGGTGCCGGTCAGTCGGGCGAGGGCCGCGACCGCCTCGGGGGCGCCCTCCCGGAGCCGGTCGGAGAGGTCGAGGACCGCGGCGACGGCGCCGTCGACGAGGACCTCGACGGCCGTGTCGGCGTGGAGCCCGGCCGCCCGCCGGACCCGCACCTCGCGGCCGTCGACCACGGCCCGTACCCCCCGCCCCGGCTCGGCGGTGAACGCGCTCGCCTCGGGGATGTCCAGGCCGCGGGCGCGGGCCTCGGCCACGACGGCGCGGGCCAGGGGGTGTTCGCTGGGCAGCTCGGCCGCCGCGGCCAGGGCGAGGGCGGAGGCGTCGCCGTGGACCGCCGTCACCCGGGGCGTGCCTTCCGTGAGCGTGCCCGTCTTGTCGAGGGCCACCCGGTCGACCGCGCCGAGCCGTTCCATCACGACGGCGGACTTGACGAGGACGCCGTGGCGTCCGGCCGTGGCGATCGCGGAGAGCAGCGGGGGCATGGTCGCGAGGACCACGGCGCACGGCGAGGCGACGATCATGAAGGTCATCGCGCGGAGGAGGGCCTCGGTGACGTCGGCGCCGAGGGCGACGGGCAGGCCGAAGAGGGCGAGGGTGGCGACGACGACGCCGACCGAGTAGCGCTGTTCGATCTTCTCGACGAAGAGCTGGGTGGGGGCCTTGGTGGCGCTCGCCTCCTCGACGAGGGCGACGATCCGGGCGATGACGGAGTCGGCCGCGTCCTTGTCGACGCGGACGCGGAGCGCCCCGGAGCCGTTGAGGGTGCCCGCGAAGACGGTGTCGCCCGCCGTCCTGGGGACGGGGAGCGGTTCGCCGGTGATGCTCGCCTGGTCGACGTCGCTCGCGCCGCGCAGGACGGTGCCGTCGGCGGGGAGCCGCTCCCCGGGCCGTACGAGGACGGTGTCGCCGATCGCGAGGGCGGTCGCCTCGACGGTCTCCTCGTGCCCGGAGTCCCCGTCCGTGAGCCGGACGGCGGTGGCGGGGGCGAGGTCGAGGAGGCCGCGGACGGAGTCGGCGGTGCGGCGGGTGGCGAGGGCCTCCAGGGCGCCGGAGACGGCGAAGATGACGATGAGGAGCCCGCCGTCGAGGTACTGGCCGATGGCGGCGGCGCCGAGTGCCGCGACCACCATCAGCAGGTCGACGTCGAGGGAGCGTTCGCGCAGTGCCCGGAGTCCGGCCCAGGCGGGTTCCCAGCCTCCGGCGGCGTAGCAGATCGCGTAGAGCGGGCCCCAGAGCCAGGCCGGGGCGCCGGCCAGGTCGAGCGGGAGGGCGGCGAGGAAGGCCAGGGCGGCGAGGGCCGCCCAGCGCACCTCGGGCAGGGCGGTGGCCCGGGTGCGGTGCGGCGGCGCGTTGGTGCGTGCGGAGGCGGGGGCCTGTGGGGTGGCGAGCTCCGGGAGGGCCATGGGAAGGGCACCTCTTTCGAGGGTGGCGGGGAGGAGGACCACCACCATACCCGAATACATGAAGAGGTCTTCACGTATTGACATACGAGCGCCGCTACGATGAGCGCATGGGACACGGAGCGAACGGCGAGACCACCCCCGCAACCCACCTGGACGCCGAGTCCGCGGCCACCATCGCCGCCACTCTCCAGGCCCTCGCCACCCCGTCCCGGCTGATGATCCTCACCACGCTCCGCCAGGGCCCGTGCGGCGTCACCGAGCTGGCCGCCGCCGTCGCGATGGAGCAGTCCGCCGTCTCCCACCAGCTCCGGCTGCTCCGCGCGCTGGGCCTGGTCACCGGCGTCCGGCAGGGGCGCCGCATCGAGTACAGCCTGTACGACAACCACGTCGCCCAGCTCCTCGACGAGGCCGTCTACCACATCGAGCACCTGAGGCTCGGGGCGCGCGACGGCGCCCGCGACGCGGCCCGCACCGACGTGGATACTGGTCAGTTGTAGTTCCACGACACGAAAGGGCGGGTATGGCCGACGACTTGGGGCGCCGCGCGACACGTCACGCGGTGGTCATCGGGGGAAGTCTCGCTGGACTGCTGGCCGCTCGGGTACTCGCCGAGCACGCCGAGAAGGTGACGGTCGTCGAGCGCGACCGCTACCCGGAGGGACCCGAGGCCCGGCCCGGCGTCCCGCAGGGCCGGCACCTCCACGTCCTCATCGCGGGCGGGCAGCAGGCCTACGACGAGCTGCTCCCCGGCTTCATGAAGGAGCTCGGAGAGCTCGGCGCGCCCAAGGTGGGCGTCCCGGAGGACATGGTCCAGTGGCAGAACGGCAAGTGGTTCCGTCGGACGCCGGCGACCGCGCACTTCTACACGGGTCCGCGCCCGCAGCTGGAGTGGCTGGTGCGGCAGCGGGTGTTCGCCGACCCGCGCATCGAACTGATCGAGGGCCACGAGACGGTGGGCCTGACCGGTGACTCCTCGCGCGTCCGCGGCGTGCGGCTGCGCGAGCGCGGCGCGGGCGGCGAGAAGGAGACCAAGGTCCTGGAGGCCGATCTGGTCGTGGACGCCTCCGGGCGGTCCACGAAGGCGGCGGACTGGCTGGCCGACATCGGCGCGGAGGCGCCGCACGAGGAGACCATCGACACCGGTCTCGCCTACGGCACCCGGGTCTACCGCAGTCCGGAGACCCCGGAGACCGACGCCCTCGGCTACTACATCGTGCCGAATCCGGCGCAGGAGTACGGCGCCGTGGTGCTGCCCCTCGGCGACGGTCGGCACCTGGTCACGCTCTCCGGACTGCGGGGCAACGAACCGCCCACGGAGGAGGGCGCGTTCGAGGAGTACGCGAAGCGGCTGCCGCACCCGGTGATCACCGACTGGCTGTCCCGGGCCGAGCCGGTCTCCCCGGTGTACGGCTTCCGGAAGACGGCCAACATCCGTCGCCGGTACGACCGTCCGGGCCGCCGCCCGGCCGGCTTCCTCGCCACCGGCGACGCGCTGTGCGCCTTCAACCCGATCTACGGGCAGGGCATGGCCGTCGCCGCGCTCACCGCCCTCGCGCTGCGCCGGGCGCTGGCCGACCCGAAGCGCACGCCCACCACCAGGACCGTGCAGAAGGCGCTGCTCGCGGCCTCGCAGCAGGCCTGGGACATCTCGGCGGGCGCCGACAAGAAGATGCCCGGCGCCACGGGTGACATGGCGAGCCCCGGGGCGATGGACAAGGCGGTGGGCTGGTACCTGAGCCGGGTGCAGGAGCGGGCCGCGGGCGACCCGGTCGTGGGGCGGCCGTTCCGCGAGGCGCTCACGCTGACCGCACCGCTGACGGTCCTGTTCGCCCCGGCGGTGGCCCGGGCGGTGCTCTTCGGCCCGGTCCACGAGACCCCGGCCGAGCCGCCTCTGCGCCGCGACGCGTAGAGCCGTACGGGTGAGGGTGGCTTCCGGGTACCCGTACAGCCGGCGGGATCCGCCGTGCCGTACGGGTCACGGAAGTCGCCGGGCGGCCCGGGCGTGCCCCTGGCGGCGGCCCCTGAGCCGTGTTCAGGCGCCCGGGGCCGCCGTCACCATGCCGGCGGCTATGGCCGCGCCGAGGGCCGCGTAGTCGTCGGCGTTCTGCGCGGCGTAGGAGAGCGCGAAGTCGGCCAGCGCGCGGTCGAAGACGTCCGAGCCGCCGAGGTAGGCGGCGATGGCGATCCGGTCGCCGGTGCGGGCGTGCGCACGGGCCAGGGCACGGCCGCAGAGTCGCGCGTAGTCCCGCAGGGTGGCCGGGGACATGCTCTCCACCTCGGCGGAGCCCTTCATGTCGCGCAGTTGCCGCCAGTAGAAGTGGCGCTGTTCGGGTCCGGTCATCCAGCCGAGGAAGATGTCGCTCGCGGCCTGGATGAGCCGCTGTCCGCAGACGACCCGGTGGCCCTGGTGGGGGTAGGAGGACGGCGCCAGATACGGTTCGAGGGCGGAGCGGCCGGCTTCCTTGATCTGGAGGATGAGGGGGTCGCCGTCGTCCCGGCCTTCGAGGAGGAGTACGAAGCAGCGGGTGCCGACGCTGCCGACTCCGACGACCTTCCGCGCGGCCTCGACGTAGTGGTAGCGGTCGAGGAGGACGCGGCGCTCCTCGGGGAGGGAGCTGCGGTAGTCGCTGAAGATCTTGCCGAGGGTGGCCCGGTCGATGTCCGTGACGCGTTCGAGGAGCGGCGGGTCGTCGACGATGTGCCGGTTCCCGGCCTCGTCCCGCTCGGTGAGCTTGCCGAGGGCCTGGAGGCTGGTGCGGCGGCGGGCGCCGGCGAGCCGTTTGGTGAGGCGGGCGCGGTCCTGGCCGCGTACGACGTGAAGGATGTCGTCGGCGGAGATCCGCTCGTACCAGACCTCCAGCTCCCCCAGGTCGGCGAGGCGGCGCATGGCCGTGCGGTACGACTCGACGGCGACGAGCGCGGCGCGGTGGGCCTTGGGCTTGGCGCTGCCGTTCTGGAGGGCGGCGACGGTGACGCTGGCGGCGAGCCTCTTGACGTCCCATTCGAAGGGGCCGGGGAGGGTCTCGTCGAAGTCGTTCACGTCGAAGAGGAGCGTCCGTTCGGGTGAGGCGTACACCCCGAAGTTGAGCAGGTGGGCGTCGCCGCAGAGCTGCACGGTGAGCCCGGTGTGGCGCTGGGCGCCGAGGTCGGCGGCCATGACGCCGGCGGCGCCGCGCAGGAAGGCGAAGGGGGAGACCGCCATCCTGCCGTACCGGAGGGGGACGAGGTCGGGCAGCCGGTCCTGGGACTCGCGTTCCAGGACGTCCAGCGGGGCGGGGCGCTGTGAGCTGGGTATCCACCGCCCGTGGGAGGCGCGGGGGACGCGCTTGCGGGCCGCCTTGCCCCTCGCGGCCCGTTCCGAAGGAGTCGTCATCCGGCCTCACCCGCTTCTGTCCGCAGCCGTGCTACCGGCCCGTCACCTGTGACCTCATTACAAGGGGCCTCGCTCGTTTCGGCCACTCTGCCGGACCGGTCTGGCAAAATGGTTTAGACCAATGATAGGAATTGATCACCCACACGGCCCTTGCTGTCACGCTGAGCTAAGAGAGGGTTGATCATGGCCGAACCCGATTCCGAGGCGGCGGAAGTACCGCTCTATCTCCGGGTCGCCGCCGCCCTGCGCGAGGACCTCGCCCAGCGGCGCATCTCCCCCGGCAGCCGGCTCCCCTCGGAGCGATCGCTTTCCCAGCGCTACCACGTCAACCGGCAGACCGTCCGCAGCGCGCTCCACCTCCTCAGGGAGGAACGGCTCGTGGTCACCGACCGGCGCGGCACCTTCGCCGCCGCCGACGCGACCGCCTCCGAGCCGGCCACGCCCGCCCTGACGGCCCGTCGGCCGACGTTCCCCGGGGGCCCGCGCGCGGCGGAGGCGCTGGTGCGGGCCTCGCTGACCTGGGAGCCGCCGCCCACTCCCCTGGCGGCCCGGCTCCTGCTCACCCCCGGCGAGCCGACGCTCGTCCACCGGCACACGGTGCTCGGGCCGCACGGGGCGGCGCTGCAGCGGGCGGTGTCGTGGTTCTCCCGGCCGGCCCTCACCGAGATCCCCCAGCTCTCCCGGTACCGGAGGGGCAGGGACTGCCACCGGCAGCCGGACCTGCGGCTGCTCTACCACTGGATGCACCAGGCGGGGCTGCGGATCACCCACCGGGAGTCGGTCGGCGTCCCGCCGGGACCGGCCACGGCGGCGGAGGGCGGTACGGCCCGGCTGGTCGTCCACCGGGTCGTCAGCGACCAGCACGGGCACGCCCTGGAGATCACCGACATCGACTTCTCGGCCCAGTCTGCGGCCTGGACCTACGAGTTCAGCGCCTGACGGCGGCCTGGACCTACGAGTTCAGCGCCTGCCGGCGCTCCGGCTCCCGTCCGGTACGCGGGCGGGAGCCGGGTTCCGCGGTCAGATGATGCCCTCGGAGATCTCCGCCTCCTCGCGGGCGCTTCCGTACGTGGTCGGCGTGCCGTACGAGCGGCGGGCGACGTACCACCAGACGCTGGCGAGGACGAGCACGACGGCGAGCGCGATGACGGCGTAGTTCATGGTGTCGACGTTCACCGGGGACTTCTGCGGCAGGCAGAAGAGGACGGTCACGAGGGCCACCCAGACGACGGCGGTCCAGCCGATCGGCCTGCTCCAGCGGCCGAGGCTCCACGGGCCGGGCACGAAGCGGTTCCCGGCGCGCAGCCGCAGGTAGATCGGGATGGCGTACGCGGGGGTGATGCCGATGACGTTGATCGCGGTGACGGCTCCGTAGGCCGTGGCCGAGTACAGCGACGGGACGGCGAGCAGCGCGGCCACGACGACCGCGAGCCAGACGGCGGGGACGGGCGTCTGGGTGCTGCTGTTGACCTTGCGCCAGAGCGAGGAGCCGGGAAGGGCGTTGTCGCGGCTGAAGGCGAAGACCATGCGGCTGGCCGCGGCCACCTCGGCGTTGCCGCAGAAGAGCTGGGCGACGATCACCACGAGCAGCAGGGCGGCGGCGCCGCCGGGGCCCAGCGCGTCCAGGAAGATCTGGGCGGGCGGCACGCCGGTGGCGCTGTTCTGCGTGGCCGCGTAGTCCTGGATCGCGAAGGTGAGTCCGGCGAGGAGCGCGAAGCCGGCGAGCCAGGAGACCCAGATGGCGCGCACGATGCCCTTGGCGGCGGTGACGGAGGCGTTGGAGGTCTCCTCGGAGAGGTGGGCCGAGGCGTCGTAGCCGGAGAAGGTGTACTGGGCGAGGAGCAGGCCGATCGCGGCGACGTAGAACGGGTTGGCCCAGCCGGTGTCGTTGACGAACTCGGTGAAGACGAACTCGACGGACTGGTGCTGGTCGGGGACGAACGCGAGCGCGCCGACGATGACCGCGACGCCGAGCAGGTGCCACCAGACGCTGACGGAGTTGAGGACGCTGACGAGCCGCACGCCGAAGAGGTTGAGCCCGGCGTGGAGCAGCAGGATCGCGAGGAAGATGAGGAAGGTGGAGCCCGGGGTGGGCACGAAGCCCCACTGGAGGTTGAGGAAGGCTCCGGTGAAGAGGGCGGCGCCGTAGTCGATGCCGGCGATCGCGCCGAGCAGGCCGAGCAGGTTCAGCCAGCCGGTGTACCAGCCCCAGCGGCGCCCGCCGAGCCGGTCGGCCATGTAGTAGAGGGCGCCGGAGGTCGGGTAGGCGCTGGTCACCTCGGCGAGGGCGAGGCCGACGCAGAGGACGAAGAGGCCGACGCCGACCCAGCCCCACAGCATGACGGAGGGGCCGCCGGTGCCGAGGCCGAAGCCGTAGAGGGTCATGCAGCCGGAGAGGACGGAGATGACCGAGAAGCTGATCGCGAAGTTGCCGAAGCCGTCCATGCGGCGGGCGAGGACGGGCTGGTAGCCGAGCTCTCTCAGTCTCGCCTCCTCGTCCCGGGACGGGGGCTTGCGTATCGCGTCGATCGGGGCTTCGGTGCGGGACATGGGGACCTCCGGGGACGGGGGGGGAGCGGGGGTGGGGGTGGAAGCACGGGGGCGCCGGGGTGCGGCGGGCGCGTCAGCCGCCGAGACAGCGGGCGCGGGCGCGCAGGAAGACCTCCTCGGCGAGGGCGCGGTCGTCCGGGTGGGCGGTGCGGTAGGCCCAGGGGAGGGTCGTGTAGTACGGGCCGAGGGCCTCGAAGACCCGGGCGGCGTCGGCGAAGCGGAGGGCGCCGAAGAGGGCGTGCGCCAGGTGGTTGAGGTCGAGCAGCGAGGCCTCGTCGGTGGCACAGAAGAGGAACCAGGTGTCCAGGGCGCGCTGGGCGTCGCGTACGGCGTCCTCGGCGACCCAGTGCAGGTCGAGGGCGCGCTCGTGGCCCCGCTCGCGCCGGTAGCGCTCGACGCGGACGTAGAGCGGGAGGGCGTGCAGGGCGGAGCCGACGGGTGCGGAACTTGCGGCCCAGTAGGAGTAGTTGACGGCCTCGGAGAGGGGTCCGGAGCGCCGGGCGTAGACGAACTGGAGCATGCGGTGGTGCGCCTCGCGGTTGTGCGGGTCGCGCTTCTCCACCTCGGCGAGCAGACCCCAGGGGCCGGGCGGCAGCATGGGCGCCGGCGGGGTCAGCCGGTGCTCGGCCATGCGCTGGTGTTCGTCGAGGGCGGCGAGGGCGAGCAGGCCGACCCAGGGCACGGGGTCGGCGGGCGACCGCTCGGAGGCGTCGCGGCAGGCGGTCCAGGCCTCCTGCCAGAGTTCCCGGGTCCGGGCGTGGCCGGCGCGGTGGGCGCGTACGGCCCGCTCGACGGCGACCCGGCTGTGCATCACGGTGGCGGCGAGGCTGGCGGGCTGCTCGGCCCGCCAGATGGGGACGACGTCACTGCCCGCGGCGACGGCGGCGAGGACCTGGGTGCGCCGGGTCCAGGCCTCCCAGTCGGTGGTCTCGTCGAGCAGCCGGGCCATGGACACCCAGCGGCCGGTGCGTAAGTCCTGGACGGCGTTGCGCAGGGCGTGGTCGTGGCCTGCGGGGTGGTAGACGGGCCGGAAACCGTGTCCGGCCATCAGGGGGTGGTGCGTGGTGTGGATGTCATGGGTCCTCGGTGGATGGAGGGGGTGGTCAGTCCCCCGGCGGGCGTCCCGGCCGTTGATCGGCGATCACTATAGAGGGCTCTGGACGCGACCGGTCCACTTTCTTTTGCGACAGTAACTATCAGGCCAACGACCGAATTTGACGTCCCGTCAGGTATGCCGGGCGACCTGACGTGGTCGGCCGCCGAGGCTTGACGAAGGCCCCGGACGGCGGCACCCTGACCCTTTTCGGTGATCGGATGATCACGGAGCGGTTCGAGCGACGGGAGCAGCGGGATGACGGGCGGAGCGGTACTCGCCGTCGACCAGGGAACGTCCGGCACGAAGGCCCTCGTCCTCTGCCCCGAGCGCGGAGTCCTCGGCACCGGGACGGCCCCCGTCCGGCCCCGCCACCTCCCCGGCGGCCTGGTGGAGGTCGACCCGCGTGAGCTGTACGACTCGGTGGTAGCCGCCGGTCGCGCGGCGCTCGCCGAGGCGGACACGCCCGTGGTCGCCGTGGGCCTCGCCAACCAGGGCGAGACCGTGCTCGCCTGGGACCCCGCCACCGGGGAACCGCTCACCGACGCCCTCGTCTGGCAGGACCGCAGGGCGGCCTCCGTCTGCGCCGGGCTCGACGCCCACGCCGAGGAGCTGCGCCACATCAGCGGGCTTCCCCTCGACCCGTACTTCGCGGCACCCAAGATGGCCTGGATCCGCCGCCACGCCACCGGCGCCGGCGTGGTCACCACCAGCGACGCCTGGCTGGTCCACCGGCTCACCGGCGCGTTCGTCACGGACGCCGCCACCGCCGGACGCACCGGCCTCCTCGACCTCGACACGGTCGCCTGGTCGGAGACCGCCCTCGACCTGTACGGACTCGGCGGCGAGGCACTCCCCCGGGTCGTGGACTGCGACGCCCCGGTCGGCGCCACGACCGCGTTCGGCCCCGCGCTGCCCCTGACCGGGCTCATGGTGGACCAGCAGGCGGCGCTGCTCACCCAGAGCGCCGACGACCCCGCCGCCGCCAAGTGCACCTACGGCACCGGGGCCTTCCTCCTCGCGCAGACCGGCCCCGAGCCCCGGCGCGCCGCCTCCGGTCTGGTCAGCTGCGTGGCCTGGCGGCTCGGCGGGCGCGTCACCCACTGCCTCGACGGCCAGGTGTACACGGTCGCCTCGGCCGTCCGCTGGCTCACCGACCTGGGCGTGATCGCCGGGGCCGGGGAGCTCGACACGGTCGGCGGGGGCGTGCCGGACGCGGGCGGCGTCACCTTCGTCCCCGCCTTCGCGGGGCTCGCCGCGCCCTGGTGGCGCGGGGACGTCCGCGGCTCGCTCACCGGCCTCGGCCTCGACACCGGGCCCGGCCATCTCGTGCGCGCCCTGTGCGAGGGCGTCGCCGCCCAGGTGGTGGAGCTCGCCGCGGCCACCGCCGCGGACCGGGGCGCGCCGCTGACCGCGCTGCGCGCCGACGGCGGCCTCACCCGCTCGGCCCTGCTCATGCAGACCCAGGCCGACCTGCTGCAACTCCCCGTCGAGGTCGCCTCGTTGCCGGACGCCACGGCGCTCGGGGTCGGCGCGGCCGCCCGGCTCGGACACCACCCGGGGCTCAGCCTCCGCGAGGCCGTACCGGAGTGGAAGCCCTCGGCCGTGTACGAGCCCCGGATCTCGGCCGACGAGGCGGCGGAGCGCCTGGGACGCTTCCGTACCGAGGTGGCGGCGCTGGTGGAGCGGTCGGCGGGCGCGGCCGGTGCGGGGGACGACACCGGCGGCGGGGCCGCGTGAGCGTCACGCGGAGCGGGCCGCTGCCCTCCGGGGAGGCCGCGGAGTACGACGTCGTGGTCGTCGGCGCGGGGGTCGTCGGTTCCGCGATCGCGCGTGCCCTGGCCCGTCACCCGCTGCGGATCGCGCTCGTGGAGGCGGCCGACGACGTCGGCGACGGCACCTCGAAGGCCAACACGGCGATCCTGCACACCGGTTTCGACGCCGCGCCCGGGACCCTGGAGGCCCGCCTCGTGCGCGAGGGACACGGGCTGCTCACCGCGTACGCGCGCGAGGCCGGGATCCCCGTGGAGCCGTTGGGCGCGCTGCTCGTCGCCTGGGACGAGGCACAACGCGCGACGCTGCCCCGTCTCGCGGAGAAGGCGGAGCGCAACGGCCACCGCACCACCCGTCTGCTCTCCGCCGACGAACTGGCCGTACGGGAGCCGCACTTGGGGCCTGGCGCGCTCGGTGCGCTCGAAGTGCCCGGCGAGTCGGTGATCTGCCCGTGGACGACCACCCTCGCGTACGCCACACAGGCCGTCCGCTCCGGTGTGGACCTGCACCTGAACTGCCGGGTGGAGAAGGTGCGTCCGGGCGATCCGCACCACCGGCTCGTCACCCGGCGCGGGGTGCTCCGGACCCGCCTCCTCGTCAACGCCTGCGGACTGCACGCGGACACCTTCGACGCGCTGGTCGGCCGGGAGGACTTCACCGTCACCCCGCGCCGCGGCCAGCTGCTCGTCTTCGACAAGTTCGCCCGCGATCTCGTCCGCCACATCCTGTTGCCCGTCCCCGGGCCGCTCGGCAAGGGCGTGCTCATCTCTCCGACGGTGTACGGGAACGTCATGCTCGGGCCCACCGCCGAGGACCTGGACGACAAGACCGCCACGGACACCACGGAGGAGGGGCTCTCCGGCCTGCGCGCCCAGGGCGGCCGGATCCTCCCGGCGCTGCTCGACGAGGAGGTCACCGCCGTCTACGCGGGACTGCGGGCCGCCACCGGCCGGGAGGACTACCGGATCGCCGCCCACCCGGAACTGCGGTACGTGACGGTGGGTGGGATCCGCTCCACCGGGCTCACCGCCTCCCTGGCCATCGCCGAGCACGTCCTCGGCCTCCTCGCGGACTGCGGCCTCGATCCGGGGCCGGCCCGTCGGCTCGCCCCGGTCCGGATGCCGAACCTCGGCGAGGCCTTCCCCCGCCCGTACCGCGACGCCGAACTCATCGCGCGCGACGCGGAGTTCGGGACGATCGTGTGTCACTGCGAGCGGGTCACCCGGGGCGAGATCCGGGCCGCGCTCGCCTCCACGATCCCGCCCGGCGGCCTCGACGGGCTGCGGCGCAGGACGCGCGCCCGGGGCGGCCGCTGCCAGGGGAACCACTGCGGCGCCGAGGTACGGGCCCTGTTCGAGGAGCGGGCGTACGGGGAGGCGGCACGGTGAACCGTACGGTCGACGTCCTCGTCGTGGGCGCGGGACCCGCCGGGCTCGCCGCGGCCGCCCGGCTCGCGGCGGCCGGCGCGGGCCGCGTCGAGGTCCTGGAGCGCGAGCCGACGGCGGGCGGGGTGCCGCGCCACTGCGTCCGGCCGGGCTTCGGCGCGGACGCCCGCGGGCGCGCCCTGGACGGCCCGGGATACGCGCGGCGCGCGGTGCGGGAGGCGCTGCGGGCGGGCGCGGTCGTCCGTACCGGCGTCACCGCCACCGGCTGGGCCGGGCCCCTCACCCTGGACGTCACCGCCCCGACCGGCCTCGAACGCGTCCGGGCCCGCGCGGTGGTCCTGGCCACGGGGGCGCGCGAACGGCCCCGCAGCGCCCGGCTCGTGCCGGGCACACGGCCCGCCGGGGTGCTGACCACGGGCGAACTCCAGCGGACGCTCGCGCGGTTCGGGCCGCGCGGGGAGTCCGTCGGGCGGCGGGCGGTGGTCGTCGGCGGCGATCCGGTGGCCCGGGGCGCGGTGCGGACGCTGCGGGCGGCGGGGGTGGAGGTGGCGGCCGTCGTCACCGGACCGCCCTCCCCCGCGGTCGCGTGGGCGGGGGTCCCGGTCCTCGTGGGCACGGTCGTGACGGAGCTGCTCGGACGCGGCCGGCTGACCGGGGTCGCGGTGCGGGGCCCGGACGGGCGGACGGGCGTGCTGCGCTGCGACACGGTGGTCTTCACCGGCGACTGGATCCCGGAGCACGAGCTCGTCCGGGCCCGCGGCCTCGCCCTCGACCCGGGCACCCGGGGCCCCGTGACGGACCATGGCTTCCGGACCTCCGAGCCCGGGGTCTTCGCCGTCGGCAATCTGCTGCGCGGCGTGGAGCCCGCGCTCGTGGCCGCCGCCGAGGGGCGGGCGGCTTCCGGGTCGGTGCTCGAACGGCTCGGCGGCGTCCCCTGGCCGGCCGCGGGGGTGCCCGTGACGGCGGCGGCCCCACTGCGGTGGGTGACGCCCGGTCTCCTCGGCCCGGACGCCTCCCCCTTGCTCCTCCGTCCGGAGCGGCGGCTCGTGCGCCCGGTCCTGACCGTCGCCCAGAACGGCGTCCCGCTGCGGCGGGAGCGGTGGGGCGGGACGCTCGCCCCCTGGCGGTCGGTGCGGCTCGGGGAGCGCTGGACGAGCGGCCTTGACCCGGCGGGCGGACCGGTGACCGTCGACGCCGAGGAGTAGCGGCGGAACCACGCGCGCGGGGGGCTGCGGCGGCCGGGCCCTTCGGACACACTGGTGGGCATGCCGGACAAGCGCAGTGCGGGTCTTCTGGTCTTCCGTCGCACGACGGGCGGTGGCGTCGAGGTCCTCATCGGTCACATGGGCGGGCCCTTCTGGGCGTCCCGCGAGGAGTCGGCCTGGTCGATCCCCAAGGGGGAGTACGAACCGGACGAGGCGCCCGAGGCCGCGGCCGCCCGTGAGTTCCTGGAGGAGCTGGGCCTCCCGGCCCCGGACGGCGAGTGGTTCGCCCTCGGCGAGTCCCGCCAGCGGAACGGAAAGCTCGTCACCGTGTGGGCCGTCGAGGGCGATCTCGACCCGGCCGAGGTGGTGCCGGGGACCTTCGTCATGGAGTGGCCGCCCCGGTCCGGGGCCCTGGAGGAGTTCCCGGAGATCGACCGGGTGGGCTGGTTCGCCCCGGAGTCCGCCGCTCCGCTGCTCGTCTCCGGCCAGCGGGTCTTCCTTGAGCGGCTGTCGGAACACCTCGACGGGCGGGCCTGAGCCCGATTGTCAGACCCGTACGAGAGGGTGGTGAGCGCCGAACTGTCGAGAGGGAGCCCGACATGACCACGATCACCGCCAGCGAGCGCGCGGCCGCCCAGGCGTACCTGCGGCTGCTCGAATCCACTCAGGCCGTGCTGACCGACCCGCAGCTCGCCCCGTACGCCGGGGTGATGCTCACCCATCCGATGGCGGAGGCGGACGAGGCGCTGCGCGCCGCGGGTCTCGCGGGGAACGAGGACCGGCTGCTGCGCCTCGTCTCCTCCCTGCGCGCCTCCCCCGCGACCGCCTGGGGGCGCACCGGTTGACGCGTCGGCCCCCGGGCCGGGCGCCCCGGCCCGGGGCCGGCTCTTCGGAGCCGGTGGCCTCAGACGCCCGGGCGGACGGGGAGGGCCCGGACGCTGTTGCCGACGAAGCCGGAGTGGCGGGTCAGCTCGGTCTCCGGAACCGCCAGGTCCAGCTCGGGGAAGCGGGTGAACAGCGCTTCCAGGGCGATCGCGGCCTCCATCCGGGCGAGCGGGGCGCCCAGGCAGTAGTGGGGGCCGTGCCCCAGCGAGAGGTGCTTCACCGTCGCGGCGCGGGTGATGTCGAAGCGGTCGGCGTCCGGGCCGTGGGCCTTCGTGTCACGGCCCGCCGCCGAGTATCCGGCGAGGACCGGCGTGCCCTTCGGGATGACCGTGCCGTCGACCGTCAGGTCGCGGGTGGGGTAGCGGAACGGGAAGTAGCTGACCGGGCTGTCCCAGCGGAGGGTCTCCTCCACCACGTCGGCCCAGTGGGCGCGGCCCTCGGTGACCAGGGCCAGCTGGTCGCGGTGGGCGCAGAGCGCCCGGACCGCGTTGGTGACGAGGTTCAGGGTGGTCTCGTGGCCCGCGATGATCATCAGGAGCAGGGTGCCGATGAGCTCGGGCTGGCTGAGCCGGTCGCCGCCCTCGTCACGGGCGGCGATGAGCGCGCTGGTGAGGTCGTCGCCGGGGGCGGCGGCCTTGGCGGCGGCGATGGAGCCCAGGAGCTCGATCAGTTCGCGGTTGGCGGCGACCGCCGTGGCCGGTTCGGTGTCGGTGGCGACGACCAGGCTGGAGAGGTGGTGCAGCCGGTCCTGGTGCGCCGGGTCGACGCCGAGGAGTTCGCAGATGACGCCGAGGGGCAGCGGAAGGGCGTAGTGGCGGCGGAGGTCGGCGACGCCGTCGCCGGCGCGGGCGGCCTCGGCGAGCCCGTCGAGGAGTCCGGCGGTGACCGCCTCGACGCGCGGGCGGAGCTCCTCGACCCGGCGGGCGGTGAAGGCGCTGCTGACCAGGGTGCGCAGTCGGCGGTGGTCGGCTCCGTCGGCGGTGATCATGCCGGGGACGGTGGCGAAGGTCAGCAGCGGCCAGCCCTCGGGTATGCGGCCCTCGGCGAGGGCGGTGAAGTGCTGGGGTCCCTTGGCGACGTCGGGGTGCGAGAGGAAGTCGCGGAGCGCGTCGTGGCCGAGCACCGCCATGCCCTCGATCTCGCCGGGCAGGACCACCGGGGCCACCGCGCCCTCGGCGAGCAGCCGGGCGTTGGCCGCGTGCGGGCAGCCCCCCGCCGGGTCCATGCGGTACGGCGGGCGGCCGGCGGCGGGGGTGGCGGCGTGCGGTGTGTTCAAGAAAGGACTCCTGACTGCGGATGCGGGGCCGTCGCGGACACGTGCGGGCTCTCTGCGGGCCGTTGAGGGCCGCGGCGGGACCTTGCGGGCCGGTTGAGGCTGCTGCGGGCTTTTGAGGGCCGTTGAGGATCGCTGCGGGCCC
Organism: Streptomyces sp. NPDC055815; assembly: GCF_053616475.1. Taxonomy (NCBI): domain Bacteria; kingdom Bacillati; phylum Actinomycetota; class Actinomycetes; order Kitasatosporales; family Streptomycetaceae; genus Streptomyces; species Streptomyces sp. NPDC055815. Next base: position 122,619 of record NZ_JBSHDU010000008.1, read on the forward strand.
TCGCCGGCCGTTTCGGCGCGTGAGCGGTCAGATCCTACGGTCAACCCCGCTCCGTCCGTACGGAGTTGTCCGGCGCACCGCGCTCGTCCCGGCCGCCGCGGCCGAGGAGTTCGGCCAGGCCGCGGCGGGTGGCGGCCACCACCACGCGGTCCCCCACGCCCAGCAGCCGCTCCGGCCGGAGGCGCCAGCCCTCAGCCGAGCCGGCCGCGCGTCCGTCGAGGGCGATGACCCGCCAGGCGCCCGGGCGGAAGGCCTCGGCGACCGTCCGGCCGTCCAGGAGCGGATGGTCGGCGACGTCCACGGCGGCGAAGAGCAGGACCCGGCGCTCGACGGGCACGGCGCCCAGGACCTGGCGGCCCATCATGGCGCCCGCGAAGGCCGGTGCGGCGAGGTGGGAGACGCTGCGGCTGCGGGTGAGGGCCCCGGGGTGGGCGGTGCGCAGGGTGCGGAAGACGGCGGTGGCGAAGTCGTCGTCGTACAGGCGCAGCACGACCCGCAGGTCGGGGGTGACGGCCCGGGCGGAGAGCGCGGCCTCCAGGTTGGTGATGTCCACGCTGGTCAGGGCGAGGAGCGCGTGGGCGCGGTGGATGCGGGCCGCCTCCAGGACGCCTTCCTCGGTGACGTCGCCGATGACGGTGGGGACGCGCAGCCGGCGGGCGACCGCGATGCCCCGGGCCTCCGGGTCGGATTCGACGCACACCACCGGGATGTTCAGTCGGCGGAGCCGGGCGAGGACGCGGGTGCCGACCTTGCCGAGCCCGAGGAGGACGACGTGGCCGGAGAGTCCGCGCGGCGGACGCCGCAGGGTCGTCGCGGTACGGAAGGTGCCGAGGCCCTCGAGAAGGGCGGCGACGATCACGGGCAGCAGGAGGAGGCCGACGAACCCGGCGAGGATCTGGAGCAGCTGGCGGCTGGTCGGCTCGCCGACCGCCGGGTCGCCGATGGCGAAGACGTCGAGGAGCGTCAGATAGGCGGCGTGCAGCGGGTGGTCGCCGGTGGTGAAGGTGGAGGCGAGGGCGAGCGCCAGGACGGCGGCGAAGGCGCCCCCGAGGGACCAGCGCAGCCGGCGGGAGAAGAGCGAGGCGACGGGCAGCGCCGAGGCGGCGAGCCGGCCCGCCGGCAGGGCCGGGCCGGCCGGGGTGACCGCTTCGAGGGTGACGGCGGCCCGACCGGTGGCGGCGGCCACCGTCCGGTCGTCCGGCAGGAGCCGCGGGCCCGCGTCGCCGCTGCGCTCGGAGCCCTCGCAGCCGGCCGGGTCGCCGGCGGTGGCGGAGAGCAGGGCGAGCGTGCAAAGCCCGGGGTCGGGTGCCTGGCCCGCGACGGGCGGCCGGTCGACGGCGTGCAGCAGCAGTCCCCCGGCCTGGACCACCTTGCTGGTGCCCGCGACGGCGGCCGCGGCCAGGCCGGGGGCGGCGGTGTCGACGTCGGACAGGACCGTGGTGGCGGCGTCGAGCTTCTCGGGGTCGAGACCGGGTTCGGCGACGGCCGCGGCCTGGTCGAGGAGCGTCTCCAGGTGCTGGCCGAGCTTGCGGTTGTAGAGCCGGATCACCAGGCGGAGCCGGGGGTTGAGGCGGCGGGCGGTGAGCGCGGCCCTGATGTTGGTCTCGTCGTCCTCGTGGACGAGGGCGAGGGCGGCGGCGCGTTCCGCCCCGGCGTCCCTCAGGGCGCGGTCGTCCGCCTCCGCCGACTCGACGACCCGCAGGGTGCCGGTCGGTTCGGCGCCGTCCTCCGGGGTCGCCGCCGTCGCTCCGGTCCCGGTGGTGCGGGTGACGGCGGCGGTGACCCGTCCGAAGAGGGCGAGCGCCCGGCCGGTGCGTCCTGCGGGTGTGCGGGGTGCGTCGGGCAGCGCCGGCACCAGGAGGGTGACCTGCTCCCCGTACACCTCGTGGAGCTCGCGCGCGAGGCGGTGGGCGAGCGCGTCGTCGCCGCACACGATCATGTGCCCGACGGGTGCGGTGCGGGACTGCCGGTCGGTCCGGAGCGCGGGCGCGCCGAAGGGACCGGCGGGGCTGGGGACGGACCGGACCGCCGGATCGGCGGGGGCCGCCGACGGAGTCCCGTCCGGAACGGCGTTGCTCTGCTGCGGGTATGAGGGCACGTCACAAGGATGCCCTGCGCCACCGACAGCGGGTCGGGGGCCTCTCGCCGGGGCCCCGTGGCGGCTCCGACGGTGCGTCGGGGCGGACTCGGCGGCGGGTTCCCGCGGGCCGGAACCACCCGGGCGGACCACGACGCGCCGCCGAACGCCACGCCCGCTACGCCGGTCGGCGCACTTCGATCTGCGGGGTCCGCAGCTCCTTCCTACGGTGGCTGAATGATCGTCACGTCAGCTGTCCGTCATGCCGCCGCCGGTTCCGCGGCGCTGCTGCTCGTGCTGCCCGTCCCGGCGGCCGCCGCCTCTCCCGCCACTCCCGCCACTCCCGCCTCCTCCGTCGCGAGGACGGTCGGGGAGCCCACCCCGCCCGCGCGCCAGTACGTCGACCCGGCGCGGCTCGACCGGAAGGGCACGCAGGTGCAGCGGCTGCCGGGCGCGCCCTCCGTGCCCTCGGTGTCCGCCCTGTCGTGGGTGGTGGCGGACGCCTCCTCGGGCGAGGTGCTCGCCGCCCGGAACGCGCACCGGAAGCTGCCGCCGGCCAGCACCCTCAAGGCCCTGTTCGCGCTCACCGCGCTCCCCCACCACAAGCCCTCCGAGCTGCACACCGTGGCCGATGCCGAGCTGACCGGGATCGGCGCCGGGAGCAGCCTGGTCGGCGTGAAGGAGGGGTACACGTACAAGGTCTCGGACCTGTGGAACGGGGTCTTCCTGAGCTCGGGGAACGACGCCGTGCACGTCCTGGCGGAGATGAACGGCGGCTGGGAGTCGATGACCCGGCAGATGCAGGAGAAGGCCCGCTCCCTGGGCGCCGAGGACACCCATGTGGTCTCGCCCGACGGCTACGACGCCCCCGGCCAGGTGTCCTCCGCGTACGACCTGGCGGTGTTCGGCCGGATGGGCCTCCAGGACCCGGTGTTCGCCCGGTACTGCTCGACGGCGTACGCGGACTTCCCGGCGGGCTCCTGGTCGTACGGGATCGCCAACACCAACCGGCTCCTCACGGGCGCGGACGGGGTGGAGCGCTACCCGGGGCTCCTGGGCATCAAGAACGGCTACACGAGCAACGCGGGCAACACCCTGATCTCGGCCGCCCGGCGGGGCGACCGGACGCTCGTCGTCTCGGTGATGAATCCTCAGGAGGGCGGCGGGTTCGCCGTGTACGAGGAGGCGCGGGAGCTGCTCGACTGGGGCTTCGAGGCGGCGGGGCGGGTACAGCCGGTGGGCTCGCTCGCACCGGTGCGGGTGAAGGCGGCGGCCGACGCGGGCACGCGGGCCGTGTCGGTGGCCCGCGAGGGGCACGGGACGAAGGCGGCGCCGGTGGCACCGGTGGCGCCCCGGGCGGGCGCCGAGCCGGCGGCGGAGGCACTGGCCGCGCCCGGCAGGAAGGCCCCGGCGGCGGAGGCGTCGAGCCCGTCGGCCGGACTTCCGCTCACCCTGGTGGGCTCGGCCTGCGCTGCGGCGCTCGCCCTGTGGGGGTGGCGGCGCAGGACAGCCCGCCGGGCCTGAACGCGCAGTCCCACGGGGGCGGACGGCGGACCCGGCCTGGTCGGTGACGGTTCGGCGGGCGCCGCACGGTCCGGCTTCTAGCCTGCGGGAACACCGTCCGGGACCGACCGGACGGCCTTCCCGAGGAGTGACCGATGACGGACAGCACGGCCGCCGCCGTACGGATCGCCGAGATCGCCGAGCGGTTCCGCGAGGTGAACGGCCGGCATCCGATGACCGCCGCCGACGACGCGTACGTCTCCGCCCAGTTCGTCCCGCTGGACACGCTGTGCGGCCGACTGGGCCGGGACGCCGACGAGGTCCGGGGGCTGATGCTCGCGGGCCTGCTGCCGCTGCCGGGCTATCTGCGGTCGGACGGCGCCGAGATGGTGCCGCACGATCTGTTCGCGCTCGCCGAGGCGGCCGGTGGTGCCGACCGTCTGCGTGCCTGGTTCACCGGGCACTGGGAGGACCCGGCCCGGGGCGAGGAGGAGTGGGCGGCGTATCTGAGCGGCCAGTACGTCTGCCTGCACGAGGTGACTCCGGCGAACATCCTCCGCAAGGAGCGGCTGACGGCGGAGATCACCGAGCGTCTCGCGGCCGGCGTGACCGATCCCTCGCCGGAGTGGCGCGACGCCCTCCACGCGCGCGTGGACGCGCTCGACGCCCTGGAGCCGGCGTTCACGGCGTACGACCGGCTGCGCTTCGGCGGCCCCACCTCGCGGGACACCTGCGTGGACGCGCCCCGGGCGCTCTTTCCCCGTACGGCCTAGGCGGCGACCCGGTGGCCGGTGGCCCCCGGGGGCCGCCCGCGAGCGGGTCAGGCGCCGACGTACCGCGCGAGGTGCTCGCCGGTGAGGGTGGAGTGGGCGGCGACGAGCTCCGCCGGGGTGCCCTCGAAGACGACCCGGCCGCCGTCGTGGCCGGCGCCGGGACCGAGATCGACGATCCAGTCGGCGTGCGCCATGACGGCCTGGTGGTGCTCGATGACGATGACCGACTTGCCGGCGTCGACGAGCCGGTCCAGCAGGCCGAGCAGTTGCTCGACGTCGGCGAGGTGGAGGCCGGTGGTCGGCTCGTCGAGGACGTAGACGCCGCCCTTGTCGCCCATGTGCGTGGCCAGCTTGAGCCGCTGCCGCTCGCCGCCGGACAGGGTGGTGAGCGGCTGGCCGAGGGTGAGGTAGCCGAGGCCGACGTCGGCCAGGCGGTCGAGGATCCTGTGCGCGGCCGGGGTGCGCGCCTCGCCGTCGGCGAAGAACTCCTCGGCCTCGGTCACCGACATGGCGAGCACCTCGCTGATGTCGCGGCCGCCGAACGTGTACTCGAGGACCGAGGGCTGGAACCGCTTCCCCTCGCAGTCCTCGCAGGTGGTGGCGACGCCCGCCATCATCCCCAGGTCGGTGTAGACGACGCCGGCGCCGTTGCAGGTGGGGCAGGCGCCCTCGGAGTTGGCGCTGAACAGCGCCGGCTTGACGCCGTTGGCCTTGGCGAAGGCCTTGCGGATCGGGTCGAGCAGTCCGGTGTACGTCGCCGGGTTGCTCCGGCGCGAGCCGCGGATCGGCGTCTGGTCGACCGAGACGACGCCCTCGTCGGCCGGGATCGAGCCGTGCACGAGGGAGCTCTTGCCGGAGCCCGCGACGCCGGTGACGACGGTGAGCACGCCGAGCGGGATGTCGACGTCGACGTCGCGCAGGTTGTTCGCCGTGGCACCGCGGATCGCCAGCTTGCCGGTCGCCGTACGCACCGTCTCCTTGAGGGAGGCCCGGTCGTCGAGGTGGCGGCCGGTGATGGTGTCGCTGGCGCGCAGCTCCTCGAGGGTGCCCTCGAAGCAGATGGTGCCGCCCGCCGTGCCGGCTCCGGGGCCCAGGTCGACGACGTGGTCGGCGATCGCGATCGCCTCGGGCTTGTGCTCGACGACGAGCACCGTGTTGCCCTTGTCCCGCAGCCGCAGGAGCAGGTCGTTCATCCGCTGGATGTCGTGGGGGTGCAGGCCGATGGTGGGCTCGTCGAAGACGTACGTGACGTCCGTGAGCGAGGAGCCGAGGTGCCGGATCATCTTCACGCGCTGCGCCTCGCCGCCGGACAGCGTGCCCGCCGCCCGGTCGAGGGAGAGGTAGCCGAGGCCGATCTCCACGAACGAGTCGAGGCTGTGCCGGAGCGCGGCGAGCAGCGGCGCCACCGAGGGCTCCTCCAGGCCGCGGACCCATTCCGCGAGGTCCCTGATCTCCATCGCGCAGGCGTCGGCGATGCTGATCTTCCCGATCCTCGACGACCTGGCCCCCTCGCTGAGCCGGGTGCCGTCGCACTCGGGGCAGGTGGTGAAGGTGACCGCCCGCTCCACGAAGGCCCGGATGTGCGGCTGCATCGCCTCGGGGTCCTTGGAGAGCATCGACTTCTGGAGCTTGGGGATCAGCCCCTCGTAGGTGAGGTTGATGCCGTTGATCTTCACCTTGGTCGGCTCGCGGTACAGGAAGTCCTGCCGCTCCTTCTTGGTGTACTTGCGGATCGGCTTGTCCGGGTCGAAGAAGCCCGACTCGGTGATGACCCGCACCACCCAGCCGCCCCCGGTGTAGGTGGGGATGGTGAACGGGTCCTCGTTCAGCGACTTGGAGTCGTCGTAGAGCTGGGTGAGGTCGATGTCGGTGACGGTGCCGCGGCCTTCGCAGTGCGTGCACATGCCGCCCGTGCGGTTGAAGCTCACCTTCTCCGTCTTGGTCTTCTCCGCACCGCGGTCGACCGTGAACCCGCCGCTGGCCGACACCGAGGCGACGTTGAAGGAGTAGGCGCTCGGCGGGCCGATGTGCGGCTCGCCGAGCCGGCTGAACAGGATGCGGAGCATCGCGTTGGCGTCGGTGGCGGTGCCGACGGTGGAGCGGGGGTCGGAGCCCATCCGCTGCTGGTCGACGGTGATCGCGGTGGTCAGCCCGTCGAGGACGTCGACCTCGGGCCGCGCCAGGGTCGGCATGAAGCCCTGGACGAAGGCGCTGTACGTCTCGTTGATCAGCCGCTGCGACTCGGCGGCGATCGTGTCGAACACGAGGGAGCTCTTGCCCGAGCCGGAGACGCCGGTGAAGACGGTCAGGCGGCGCTTCGGGATCTCGATGCTCACGTCCTTGAGGTTGTTCTCGCGCGCGCCGTGCACGCGGATCAGGTCGTGCCGGTCGGCGGCGTGGGGCACGGACGCCTGCTCGTCCGCCCTCGGGGCCTTGCTCATCGGGTCTCCAGCCTTCGCGCGGTTCCTGACGGTGATCCTTCGCGCCCGTGGCCGAGCGCGTCGAGCACGTGAGCGAAGGTCATGGCTGTCACGCTAGTGGCGGCACGATGACGATGCTTCTCGATTCCTGATCTCCCGCCGAGGCCACGTACCGCTCGGCGGCGAGGACGGCCTCGCGAGCGGTGCGTTCTCCCATGAGGACGCACAGGGTGTACGCCGTGTCCTCGAAGCGCCGGCGGGCCGACAGGTCGCCCGGCCTGTCCAGCACGCTCCGCTCCTGGGCTCGGAAGTGCCGGAGCAGCCGTTCGACGGTGTTCCTGTCGGGCAGCAGCATGGCCGTTCTCCTGTCTCCTGAGTCGCTTCATAGTCGCGGTCGTCGGCCGCACCCGCGAACCGTACGGACACGCTCCGTGAGCGGGGAGGTACGGGCAGGCCGCCGGAATGCGCTTCCGGCGCCGATGGCGGAGGGTCGGAGACATGAACCCGAGCACGCTTGGGCGCGTCGTCGTCACGGGCGCCACCGGCAACGTGGGAACGAGCCTGGTCCGGCTCCTGGCGGGCGATCCGGGCGTCGGCTCGGTCCTCGGTCTGGCCCGGCGCAGGCCGGGGCTCGACCTCCCGGGGGTGGAGTGGGCCGAGCTGGACCTCTCCCGGGAGGGGGACGCGCCGCGGCTCGCGCAGTACGTGGCGGACGCGGACGCGGTGGTGCACCTGGCCTGGCGGTTCGGGCCGACGCACGACCCGGTGGAGACCTGGGGGACCAACGTCCTGGGCGCGGTCCGGCTCTTCGACGCGGTGGCGGCGGCACGGGTGCCGGTCCTGGTGCACGCCTCCTCGGTGGGGGCCTACTCCCCCGGTCCCGAGGGCGGCGCCCCGGTGTCCGAGGCATGGCCGACGCACGGCTGGCCGGGCGCCGCGTACACCCGGGAGAAGGCCTATCTGGAACGGGTCCTCGACACCTTCGAGCGGGACCATCCGCTGACCCGGGTGGTGCGGATGCGGCCGGCGTTCCTCTTCAAGGAGGAGTCGGCGAGCGGGCAGCGGCGGATCTTCGCGGGGCGGTTCTTCCCGGGGCAGCTGGTGCGGCCCGATCTGCTGCCGCTGCTCCCGGAGTTCGAGGGGCTGCGCTTCCAGGTCCTGCACACGGAGGACGCGGCGGACGCCTACCGGAGGGCGCTCCTGAGGGACGTCCGGGGCGCGTTCAACCTGGCCGCGGAGCCGGTGATCGACGCCGCGGCGCTGGGTGGACTGCTGCACGCCCGGCCGGTGAAGGTGCCGGCCGGGGCGGTACGGGGTGCCTTGGCGGCGGCCTGGCGGCTGCGGCTCGCCCCGGCCTCCCCGGGGCTCTTCGACGCGCTGCGGCACCTGCCGCTGCTCGCCACCGAGCGGGCCCGGCGGGAGCTGGGCTGGGAGCCGGCGGCGAGCTCCCTGGAGGCCCTGGAGGCGTTCCTGCGCGGGGTCCGCACGGGCTCGGGCGACGACACGGCCCCCCTCGCGGGCCACCGCTTCGGCTGACACGCCGACGCGATGCGGCGCCCCGGCTGTCCCGTACCGTGTCGGCGCGATTGCGGCGCCCCGCCGTCTGCTGGTGCGGCGGCGCCGTGCCGTGACCCGTCTTCCCCGCGCGTCAGCGCGGTGCCGCGGCGGTCCAGTCGACGAGGCGTATCCCGGCGCCCGCGGCCTCGCGGCCGCGGCAGTGGGCGCGGTGGCGGCGCAGCAGGGCCTCGATGTCGAGGTGGCGGGCGAACTCGGGGCGGGCGGCGAGGCGCTGGGCGTAGGCCCACAGGGCGGGGTGTCCGGCGACCCGGTCCATGGCGGCGGCGTCGAGGTGCCAGCGGTGGACGGTGTCGAGCTGGACGAGGGTGACCCAGACGTGCACGTCGGCGGCGGTGGGCGCGTCGCCGAGGACGTACGGCGCGCGGGCGAGGCGGCGCTCCAGGGAGCCGAGCGCGGCGAAGAGGACGGTGAGCGGGTCGTGGTGGGCGGCCTCGCCGTCGAGGCCGAGTTCGCCGGCGTGCTGGGCGGCCCGGTTGACGCTCCGCTCGCACAGGTCGGCGATCGCTTCGACGGCGTCGCGGTGCTCCTCGGGCAGCAGGTCGGGGCCGTCGCCCCGGAAGCGCAGGGCGAGGTCCCGGAGGATGTCGGGGACGTGGGTGCTGACGATCCGTCCGGTCCATCCGTCGCTGAGTACCGGCGCGGCGGCCGGCCCGGCGTAGAGGTGGGCGCTCGCCTCGTACAGCGGGCGGAGCACGGCGTAGCCGCCGTCGGGCGTGTCGGGGGTGCCGGGGAGCACGGTCAGCGGGAGGGTGTCGTCGAGTCCGAGGAGGCCGTGGGTGAGGGCGATGCTCAGACACCGGGGGTCGGACGGGTCGACGTGGAGGCGGTAGCGGTGCGGCACGGCGTAGTGGCCGCTGCTCGCGTCGCGCCCGATCCGGCCCCGGAAGGCGGGCACGGCGGAGGCGGGCAGGAGCGAGGACGGGACGACGACGGACATGCTTCTCCCTTGGGGGTGCTCGGTGCTGGGCCGGGCGGCGGGCGGCGGCCCGGTCACGACGGTGTGACGCGGCGGCCGCGCGGGGCCCGGGGGCAGCAGAGGTACGGGAAGAGGAGACGGGCGGACCGCGGTGGGCGTCTCAGCGCACGGGGTGAACGCCTGCGCGGGGACGGCGACTCGCGGCGCTGCAGACCCGCAGCAGATCGATGTGTCTGCGGGAGGTGAGGGGAAGCGAGCGCGGGAGGGGCACGGCGGGTGAGGTGTCCCTCCGGCCGGTGCGTCCCATGGTTTCCTACCTGTTCGCTCGGTTTCCCGTCCTGAGTGTCCGGCGGGCCACGGGCGGCGTCAAGGGTGCGGTACGTCCCGTCTCAGGGCGCGGAACGGTCCGCCGGAGCGGGCACCCGGACGCCGCCGCCCGCGCCGCGGTCACGAGCCACGGATCTCGCCCGACCGGCCGCGGTCCGGGCGCGCGGATCCGGTCACGTCCGTGCGGAATAATGCGCGCATGCGCATTTCAGCCAGGGCCGACTACGCCGTGCGGGCCGCCCTCCAGCTCGCCGCGGCCCAGGACGCGGGGCCGCTGAAGGCCGAGGCCATCGCGGTGGACCAGGACATCTCGCACAAGTTCCTTGAGGGCATCCTCGGCGACATGCGCAAGGGCGGTCTGGTGCAGAGCCAGCGCGGCGGCAACGGCGGCTACTGGCTTGCCCGGCCGGCCGAGACGATCTCGGTCGCGGACGTCATCCGCTGCGTGGACGGCCCGCTGGTCTCGGTGCGCGGGGAGCGACCGCCGGAGCTGTCGTACACGGGCCCCGCCGAGTCGCTGCTGACGCTGTGGATCGCGCTGCGGGCGAGTGTCCGCGGGGTGCTCGGGGTGTCCCTCGCGGAACTCGCGGCGGCGAAGCTGCCGGCGGAGATCGTCGCGCTCGCGGACGATCCGGAGGCGTGGACCAACCCCTGACCCGTACGAGGTCAACCTTCCACCACCTGCGCGCATCTGACACCGTCTCGCCCACCAATACGAGCCTGTCCAGCCTGTGGACGCCCCTTGGGGCCGGGCGGTCGCCTCTGTCAGTATCCCTACTATTCCAGTGGGGATACTAGGGATCGGGTGAGGTGACGTGAGTACGCCGAGGAAATCGCCGAAGAGACCAGCGATACGCACCGCCGCCGCTCCACCCGGCCGGCCCGTCGACCGGCCCGCCGACGACGAGATCTGGCCCCGCGTCACCCGCGAGCTGGCCGACGACCTCGCCGTCGACGCCCTCGCCAGGGACCGGGCCGGCAAGGCCCCCTTCGACGAGGTCGCCCGGCTTCAGGAGGCGGGCCTGCCCGCCCTCCTCACCGCGCCGGGACCGACCCGGCGGGGCGCGGACTGGCGGGCCGCCTGTGCGGTCGTACGGGAGATCTCGGCCGCCGACAGCTCGGTCGGGGAACTCCTCGCCCACCACTACGCGCTGTCCTGGAGCAGCCGCTTCTTCGGCCCCGCGCACGAGGCCGGAGACGCGGACTCCCCGGCACCGGCCGCCGCGCTCTCCCTCGACGTGTGTACGGCCGAGGAGCGCTGGCTGCTGGCCGGCGGCGTCGAACCGCCGCGTGCCGAGACCGGCCCCGGACTCACGCTCACCCCCGCCGACGGTCCCGGCGGCGGCTGGATCCTCGACGGACGCCGCACCTTCGCCTCCGGCGTGACCGTCGCCGACCGGCTCGTCGTCGGCGCGCGGCCCGGCGGCACCGGCGACCTGCTCGTCGTCCTCGTGGACCCGGCCCACCCGGGGGTGTTCACGGACGCCGGCACGGACCGGGTCGGTCAGCGTCTGGCCGGGGCCGGCACCGTCACCTTCGACCACGTCCCGGTCGATCCCGGGCACGTCCTCGGGGTCCTTCCGCACGACGAGCACGCCGTCGCGCCCTTCACCACCCTCGCACCGCTCGCCCTGCGGCTGCTGCTCGTCCAGGTCGGGCTCGGCATCGCCGAGGGGGCGCTCGCCGAGGCCCGGGACATCAGCCGCGCCGGGCAGGCGGGCCCCGTCCTCGCCGACCGTCCCGGAGGCCCTGCGGCCGCGGACGCCGTCGCGTCGGCCGGAGCGGGGGACGACCCGTACCTCCTCCTCGCCTACGGGGAACTGGCGACGGCCGCGCACGCCGCCGCCGCGGTCGTGGAGCGGGCGACGGACGCCCTCGCCCGGGGGCTGCTCGCCGAGTGGTCGCTCGGCCTGGAGGAGCGCGCCGACATCGCCGTCCTCGTGGCGGCCGCCGAGACCGTCACGGGCCGGGCGGCCGTCCACATCACCACCCGCATCCTGGAACTCGTCGACGGCACGACGGGCGCCGACGTCCGGGGCGGCGGACCGGGCTTCGACCGCTTCTGGCGCAACGCCCGCGCGCTCACCGCGCCCACCCAGGCGGCCCACCGGCTCCGGGACATCGGGGACCACTACCTCAACGGCACCCACGCCCGGCTCACCCTGCTCGCCTGAGCAGCGATACGGCCCGAAGGGCCGGACGGACCGGCACGTCGGGACCTCCGGCCCTCTCCTCGCACCGCCTCAGGGCCCAAGCTGGAGGGAGCAGGGCCGGCCGCCCGGCGGGCCCGTCACCGCACCGACGGAGGCAGCCTGATGAGTCGTGAGATCGTCGCAGGAGTGGACGGTTCCCCGGAGAGCCTGGCCGCGGCCGACTGGGCCGCCCGCGAGGCCCTGCACCGGGGCATCCCGCTACGGCTCGCGCACGCGTGGCGCTGGGAACCGCTCGACATCGCCCTGGAGCAGGACCCCGAGGAGCAGCAGCGCGCGGCGTACGCGGTGCTGCGCGAGGCCGAGGCCGCGCTCGCCGAGCGCCACCCGGGGCTCGACCTCACGTCCGAGCTGCTCCCCGACACCCCGGTCGCCGCGCTGCTCGGCACCGAGGAGCGGGCCGAGCTGCTCGTCATCGGCTCGCGCGGACACGGAGCCGTCACCGGCTTCCTCCTCGGCTCGTACGGGCAGCAGATCATCGCCGGCGCCACCCGCCCCGTCGTCGCCGTCCGGTCCCGTGACGGCGAGCGGGCCGAACCGCCGTCGGGGTACGTGCTGGTCGGTCAGCTGGGCAGCCCGGAGGACAGCGCGGCCGCGCTCGGCTTCGCCTTCGAGACCGCCGCCGCGCGCGGGGCGGCGGTGCGGGCCGTGCGCGCGTGGAGCCTGCCGCCGCTGTACGCGTACAGCCCGGCGTCGATGCGGCTCGCGGACGAGGCCGGCGGGCTCGTCCCGTACGAGGAGAAGGCGCTGCGGGAGGCGCTCGCCCCCTGGCGCGAGCGGTACCCGGCCGTGCCGGTCACCGAGCACGTCGAGCTGGGCAGCGCGGGGCAGGTGCTCCTCTCGGGCTCGGGCGGCGCCCAGCTCCTGGTGGTCGGCCGGCGTGCCCGGCGCGGGGCCGTCGGGCCGCGGATCGGTTCGGTGGCGCACGCCGCGCTCCACCTGGCGCCCTGTCCGGTGGCGGTGATCCCGCAGGGCTGACAGGCTCGGACGTGGATTGACTCGCCGCGTTGACGAGGAGTGTCGGGGCGGCCGGGGCCGGAAAGTCTTACCGCCGTCGCCCCGGTGGCTCTCCGAGCGCCGGACCGAACGGCGACCCCGGCGAGAGAGCGGAGCTCCATGCGGCACCACGACCGTCCCGGCCAGCCCGAAGAGCACGACGCCACCGACCGCTTCGCGAGCCCCCGGCCCTCCGCCGCGGGCAGGCACCGGAGAACGGGCGGGCTGCGGCGGCACGTCCCGCGCCGTCCGTCGTTCCGTACCGCCGTCACCCTCGGCGGAGCCGCGGCCGTGGTGCTCACGGTGGCGACCGGGATGTACGTGGCCACTCCCGCGACCGGCACGACGGCCGCCGCGGCCGTCGCCCCGGACCGGCCGACGGCGGCCGCCGGGAAGGCCGCCGGGTTCGTGCGGGACGTCGTGGAGCTCGCCAACGCCGAGCGCGAGAAGGCCGGTTGCGGCCCGCTCCGTTCCGAGGGGCACCTGCGGGCCGCCGCGCAGGGGCACGCCGACGACATGGCCGCCCGCGACTACTACGAGCACCACAGCCCGGACGGCCGGGACGCGGGCGACCGGATCATCGGCGCCGGGTACGCCTGGTCGACCTGGGGGGAGAACATCCACCGCGGGCCGAAGACCCCGGCCCGGGCCATGGCGGACTGGATGGACAGTCCCGGGCACCGGGCGAACATCCTGAACTGCTCGTTCAAGGACGTCGGCGTCGGGGTGACCCTCGCCGCCAACGGCCCCTGGTGGGTACAGGACTTCGGTACCAGACGCTGAGCGTCCCCGGGGTCAGGGGGCGGGGGCGGCCAGTTTCTGCACCCAGATCCGTCCGTCGGGGCCTGGCACCGACGCCACGCCGGTGTCCCGGTACCGGCAGTCGAGCATGTTCCGCTCGTGCATCGCGTCGCCCCGCCAGTCCTCGACGACGCTCTCCGGATCGGTCGCGCCGAGTGCCAGGTTCTCGGCCCAGGCGCTCCAGTCGTATCCGGCGGCGGTGATCCGCGCGTCCGCGTACTCGCCCTCGGGGCTGCTGTGCCCGTAGTAGCCGCGCGCGGCCATGTCCCGGGCGTAGCCGCGGGCCGCCTCGACGAGCCGGGGGTCGGTCCGCAGCGGGGCGCAACCGGCCTTCGCCCGGAGCCGGTTGACGAGCGCGGTGACCCGCTCCCCCGGGTCGGCGGCCGGCGCCGGGCGCGTGGTGTGCCGGGGTGTGGGGACGGCGGTCGTCGGCGCGGGGGCGGCGACGGTGGCCACCGGGCTCGGGGAGACCGTGGCCGGGGCGGTCGTCGCCGGGGGCCCGGCGGCGGGCCGGTCCGGCCTGATCCGTGTCTCCGGCCGCGACGGTACGAGGAGGGCGGCGGCTCCGAGGACGGCGACGGCCGCCACGCCGGCGACGGTGGCGCGGCGGAGGGGGGTCCAGCGGTCGCCCCGTACGGAGGGGGTCTCCGTATACGCCGTGTACTCCACCGCGGGTGCGTCCGCGAGCTTCGCCGCGACGGTGAGCGGCGGGACGAGGCCGATGCCGACGAGGAGGCCCTCGACGGGGGCGAGGCCGCTGCGGCCGCTCGCGCGGGAGGTGCAGGCGGCGCAGGTGCGCAGATGGCGGGCGATCCGCTTGCGCCAGAGCGGGGAGGGCCGGCCGTCCCAGGCCGCGACGGTCTCGGTGAGTTCCGGGCAGGGCGGCAGCGCGTCCAGGGCGCGGACCACGGCGCGGCCGGTGTCGAGGCGTTCCCTCATCCGCTGGACGCGGACGGCGGCGTGCGCCGGGGTGACGCCGAGGCCTTCGGCGAGCTCGGCGCGGGTGAGTTCGCCGGCGGCCTCCAGCCACCACAGGGCGAGGAGTTCGGCGTCGTCCTCGTCGAGCCAGCGGGTCGCGCGGGCCACGTCGCGGCGCTGCCCGGAGAGGCCGAGGCGGAGGATGGTGAGCTCGGTGAAGTCGCCGGCCGGGTCGGCGAGCTCGGCGGCCCGGTCGAGGCCCGGGACGGGCGCCCGGCGGTGTTCGTGCCAGCGGCGCCGTATCCCGTTCATGGCGATGGCGACGAGCCAGGACCGGAAGCGCGAGGGGTCGCGGAGGCCGGTGAGGCCGTCGAGGGCGCGGACCATCGTCTCCTGGACGATGTCGTCCGTGTCGGCGTGGCCGTCGAGGGCCCGGCCGACGATGTTGTGGACGAGCGGAAGGTGGTCGCGGACCAGGGTGTCCCTGGCGTCCTCGTCACCCGCCCTGGCCGCCTCCACAAGCGCGGTGGTGCGTCGCTCGTCGCTGTGCATGGGTCCGCTCCCTCATCCCTGGTCCGAGTCCCCCGTCGTCAGGAGACCCGTGGGCACGGGAGGGATAACACTTTCCGAAGGCCGCCGGCTACACCGGCGGTGCCGCGGGCAGGGTCGGGACCGTGGCCCCGTTCCCCTCCCGGACGGCCGCCACGACGGCGTCGTGCAGCTCGCGGCTCTCCTCCTCCGATGCGCACGGAACGGGACTGCCCGACATGGTGAACCAGTCGGATGCGCCGCTGTACTGCACGGCCACGCGTGCTTCCCGCTCGGCGAACGTCGTGTGCACGGTCACATCGCCCGTGAGTACACCCGCCTCGTCGGTCAGCACCCCACCTCGCCCGGTGTAGACACCGGCGGTCGTCCAAGATGCCCAGCTCATGCCCTCCAGGGTCACACCGGGGGGTGAGATGCGCCACCGACGGGACCGCCCCGGCCGGAGGGATTCCGGCCGGGGCGGTACGAGTCGCGCGCCGGGGCGGACGACGGTCTCGCGCCGGATCAGGCGAGGGACGCGACGGCCTCGTTGAACGTGGCGGAGGGGCGCATGACGGCCGCGGCCTTGGCCGGGTCGGGCTGGTAGTAGCCGCCGATCTCGGCCGGGGAGCCCTGGACGGCGATCAGCTCGTCGACGATCTTCTGCTCGTTGGCGGTGAGCGTCTCGGCGAGCGGGGCGAAGGCCTTGGCCAGCTCCGCGTCCTCGGTCTGGGCGGCCAGCTCCTGGGCCCAGTAGAGGGCCAGGTAGAAGTGGCTGCCGCGGTTGTCGATACCACCGAGGCGACGGGTCGGCGACTTGTCCTCGTTGAGGAAGGTGCCGGTGGCGCGGTCGAGGGTGTCGGCGAGGACCTGGGCGCGGGCGTTGCCCGTGCTGGTCGCGAGGTGCTCGAAGGAGGCGGCCAGGGCGAAGAACTCGCCGAGGCTGTCCCAGCGGAGGTAGTTCTCCTTGACGAGCTGCTGGACGTGCTTCGGGGCGGAGCCGCCGGCGCCGGTCTCGAAGAGGCCGCCGCCCGCCATCAGCGGGACGACCGACAGCATCTTGGCGCTGGTGCCCAGCTCCAGGATCGGGAAGAGGTCGGTCAGGTAGTCGCGCAGGACGTTGCCGGTGACCGAGATGGTGTCCTCGCCGCGGCGGATGCGCTCCAGGGAGAACTTCGTGGCCTCGACCGGGGACAGGATCTGGATGTCCAGGCCCTCGGTGTCGTGCTCCGGCAGGTACTGCTTGACCTTGGCGATGATCTGGGCGTCGTGGCCGCGGTTCTCGTCCAGCCAGAAGACGGCCGGGGCGCCGGTGGCGCGGGCGCGGGTGACGGCGAGCTTGACCCAGTCCTGGATGGGCAGGTCCTTGGTCTGGCAGGCGCGGAAGATGTCGCCCTCGGCGACCTCCTGCTCCAGGAGGACGGTGCCCGCGGAGTCGACCAGGCGGACGGTGCCGGCCTGGGCGATCTCGAAGGTCTTGTCGTGGGAGCCGTACTCCTCGGCCTTCTGCGCCATGAGGCCGACGTTCGGGACGGAGCCCATGGTCGACGGGTCGAAGGCGCCGTGGGCGCGGCAGTCCTCGATGACGGCCTGGTACACGCCGGAGTAGCTGTGGTCCGGGAGGACCGCGAGGGTGTCGGCCTCCTGGCCGTCCGGGCCCCACATGTGGCCGGAGGTGCGGATCATGGCCGGCATCGAGGCGTCGACGATGACGTCGGACGGCACGTGCAGGTTGGTGATGCCCTTGTCGGAGTCGACCATCGCCAGGGCGGGGCCCGCGGCGAGCTCGGCCTCGAAGGAGGCCTTGATCTCGGCGCCGTTCGGGAGGGCGTCGAGGCCGTTCAGGACGGTGCCGAGGCCGTCGTTCGGGGACAGGCCGGCGGCGGCGAGCGCCTCGCCGTAGGTGGCGAAGGTGTTCGGGAAGAAGGCCCGGACGACGTGGCCGAAGACGATCGGGTCGGAGACCTTCATCATCGTGGCCTTGAGGTGCACGGAGAAGAGCACGCCCTCGGCCTTGGCGCGGGAGACCTGCTCGCCGAGGAAGGTGCGCAGGGCGGCGGCGCGCATGACGGCGGCGTCGACGACCTCGCCGGCGATGACCTTCAGCGGCGCGCGGAGCTCGCTGACGGTGCCGTCGGCGGCGGTGAACTCGAAGCGGAGGGTGTCGTCCGCGGCGATGACGACGGACTTCTCCGTGGAGGCGAAGTCGTTCTCGCTCATGGTGGCGACGTTCGTCTTGGACTCGGGGGTCCAGGCGCCCATGCGGTGCGGGTGGTTCTTGGCGTAGTTCTTGACCGAGCCCGGCGCGCGGCGGTCGGAGTTGCCCTCGCGCAGGACCGGGTTGACGGCCGAGCCCTTGATCTTGTCGTAACGGGCGCGGACGTCCTTGTCCTGGTCCGTCTGCGGGTCGTCCGGGTAGTCCGGGAGGGCGTAGCCCTGCGCCTGGAGCTCGGCGATCGCGGCCTTCAGCTGCGGGATGGACGCCGAGACGTTCGGCAGCTTGATGATGTTGGCGCCTGGCGTCTTGGCCAGGTCGCCGAGCTCGGAGAGGGCGTCGGCGATGCGCTGGCCCTCCTCCAGGAACTCGGGGAAGACGGCGATGATGCGGCCCGCGAGGGAGATGTCACGCGTCTCGACCGTGACTCCGGCCTGCGAGGCATACGCCTGGATCACGGGCAGGAACGAGTACGTCGCCAGGGCAGGCGCCTCGTCAGTGTGGGTGTAGATGATGGTCGAGTCAGTCACCGGGTGCTCCGCTCCACGTCTGCGTATGCGAGATTGCTCGACATCAAGATATCTCCTGATCGCGCTCCTCGGTAAAGGGCCCCGTGAGCTCGACGTCGCGGGGGACGCCGGCGGCCTCGACGAAGGGGCCGCCGAGCCGGTACGCGGCGGGGGCGCCGTCCACGTCGACGCGCCGGAGCACGGCGAGCAGGATCAGCCCGGTGGCGGCGATCACACCGGCGGCGAGGGCCTGGCCGCAGCGGTGCGCGAGGCGGAGCTCGGCCGGGTCGTAGGGGGCGGTGGCGGGCAGCCCGAGGGTGTCGCCGAGCAGCCAGAGCCCGGCGCCCAGGCCGCCCAGGGCCAGCAGGGCGAGCGGGACGGTCACCGGGAGGCCGGGCAGGGCGGGGCCGCGGCGCGGGCCGGGGCGGACCTTGCCGCGGCGGGCGATGACGGCGAGGAGGCCGGAGGTCACGGCCAGGACGACGAGGGCGGCGGCGATGACGTCGCCGGGCCGGTGCTGCCCGGCCGCGATGGTGTACGCGCCGACGGCGGCGGCCCACAGGGTGGCGGCGCCGACGGCCAGGGCGCGCTGCCGGTAGGGGACGACGAGGACCAGGCCGAGGGCGATGCCGAGGGAGAGCGTGGTCTGGGCGCTGGGGAAGCCGCTGGGGACGAGGCCGGCGGTGTCGGCGAACCGGGGGCGGGGGGCGTACCGCTGGAGGAGCCCGGTGAGGGCGAGGGCGGTGACGACCGCTCCGGCGGCGGCGCCGGTGAGGGCGTACCGCTTGCGTATGAGCCCGGTGGCGAGGAGGAGGACGCAGCCGAGGACGAGGGAGACGGTGGTGGCCCCGGCGAGGGAGGGGTGCTCGCGGAGCAGGGTGACGGCGGCGGGGTCGGCGCGGCGGCCGGTGACGGCGGCGTCGCCCCAGCGGCGGCCGGTCGCGGTGAGCACGAGTCCCGCGTAGACGACCGTGAGGAGGAGGACTGCCCCGAGGCAGGCACGGCGGGTCCGGGTGCGGACCCGTGTGCTGAACGAGCCGGCGGCTTCGCCGGCCACGGCGGCGTACCACCAGGTGTCACCGGTCTCCAGCGGCCTCGGGGAGCCGCCGGCGCGGAGCCTGTCGTAGGAAGCCATGCCCCGATTCGAACCCACGCGCGCCCGTGGCGCCCGCTGGACTCACCCGAACGACACGCCGGGGGCCGGAGCCCGGGCGGCGGGCATGCCCCGCGGTCTGCGTCGGCGGGGCGGGCGCCGGGCCGGGACCAGCACCCGTGAGGAGGGTGAGGACGCCGGACACGCCGAGGCCCGCGCGTGCGGCCCGGTCGTCGGCGCAGGGCTCGGGCGCCTGGACGGCGCCCTCGGGAGCCCGGCCCTCTGCCGGGGGCGGCGCGATCACGCCACGGCGAGGGGGCGTGCGCGGTCGCGGTCGTGGCGGCGCGTGCCGTAGAGGGTGAACGCCGTGTTCACCAGGGCGACATGACTGAGCGCCTGGGGCGTGTTGCCGAGCTGGCGGCCGGCCACCGGGTCCCATTCCTCGGAGAGGAGCCCGACGTCGTTGCGGACGTCGAGGACCCGCTCGAAGACGGTCCTTGCCTCGTCGGCGCGGCCGGTCACGGCGAGGGCGTCGGCGTACCAGAAGGTGCAGGCGACGAAGCTCCCTTCGGTGCCGCCGAGGTCGTCGAGTTCGTGCGTGCCGCCGTCGCGGACGTCGCCGTACCGGCGCAGGAATCCGTGGTCGTCGAGCCGTTCCATCGCCCGGACGGTGCCGAGGACGCGGGGGTCGGCGGCGGGGAGGAAGCCGAGCCGGGGGATCAGCAGGGCGGTGGCGTCGACCTGCCGGCTTCCGTAGGACTGGGTGAAGGAGCCCTGTTCCTCGCTCCATCCGCGGGCGCAGATCTCCGTGTGCAGTTCGGTGCGGAGGGCCTGCCAGCGCGCGAGGGAGCCGCGCAGTCCGGCGAGGCGGGCGAGGCGGACCGCGCGGTCGGCGGCGACCCAGGCCATGACCTTGGAGTGCACGAAGTGGCGGCGCGGGCCGCGGACTTCCCAGATGCCCTCGTCGGGTTCGCGCCAGCGTTCGCCGAGGTACTCCAGGAGCGAGGCCACCAGGGACCAGGCCGCGGGGTCGAGGTCGACGCCGGCCCGGACGGCCGAGTAGACGGTGCTCAGGACCTCGCCGTAGATGTCGAGCTGGAACTGGCCGACGGCCGCGTTGCCGAATCTGACGGGGCGTGAGTTCTCGTATCCGGGAAGCCAGTCGGCGTACGTCTCGGGGAGCCGTCGCTGCCCCTCGACCCCGTACACCGGCTGCAGGTCGGCGGGGTCGCCCGCGACGGCGCGCAGCAGCCAGCCGGTCCAGGCCAGGGCCTCCCTGCGGTATCCGCTGCGGAGCAGGCAGGAGAGGGTGAAGGTGGAGTCGCGCAGCCAGCAGAAGCGGTAGTCCCAGTTGCGGCCGCCGCCGAGGGACTCGGGGAGGGAGGCGGTGGCGGCGGCGACGATGCCGCCCGAGGGGGCGTAGGTGAGGGCCTTGAGGGTGAGCAGGGAGCGGAGCACGGCCTCGCGGGCGGGCCCCTCGTAGCGCAGGTTCGCGGCCCAGTCGTTCCAGAAGGCGAGCGTACGGGCGAGGGCGGCGGCGACGGCGGCGGGCGAGGCGGGCGGCGGCGCGGGGGCGTACGAGGGGCTCCAGCCGAGGACGAAGGCGACCCGGCGGCCGGCCGTGACGGTGAACTCGCAGCGCGTACGGTCGGGGGTGACGTCCAGTTCGACGCCGGGCCCGCAGGAGAGGTGGGCGGCGTCCGGTCCGGCGAGGGAGACGACGGTGCGCCGGTCCCTCGCGCGGGTCCAGGGCACGATGCTGCCGTGGTCGAAGCGGATCCTCAACTCGCCCCGTACGGCGACCCGTCCGGCGATCCCCTCGACGATCCGGACGATCCTCGGGGAGTCCTCGCCCGGGCTGCGGGGCGGCATGAAGTCGGTGATCCGGACGGTTCCGGAGAGGGTCTCCCAGACGCTGTCGAGGACCAGCGTGTCGCCGCGGTAACTCCTGCGCGTGCAGCGGCCGTTGCCGACGGGGGCGAGGAGCCAGCGGCCGTGGTCCGGCTCGCCGAGGAGGGCGGCGAGGCAGGCGGGCGAGTCGAAGCGGGGTGCGCACCACCAGTCGACGGACCCGTCGGTCCCGACGAGCGCGGCGGTCTCCAGGTCACCCACGAGGGCGTAGTCCTCAATTCGCCCTGCCATGACCGGATTGTATTCCTCCGGGAGGTCGCGTGCAGAAATGGCCTGGTGACAGGGGGGAATGACCCGACGGCAGAGCGGGTCATCCCTTCGCACGGAGCCGCATATTCTTCCGCTTTTCTTGACGGCGTCGCCCCGGGCGCAGGATTCTGAGAAAGCGGGCCGGCCGCCGAGAGGCCGGGCCGACGAGAAGGCCGTACCGATGAGTAGCGATTCACATGCGCATCCCCTGCGCCGGTCGACCGACCGGGCACCCCGTTCCGGCACCCGGACGGTGAGCCTCGTCCTCACGGTCCGCCCGGACGGCGGGGACCCGGGAGCGGCACTGGACCGGATCCTCGACCAGGTGCCGACGAGCGTGCGGGAGGTCGTCCTGATCGGCGGACCCGCGGGAGAGACCGAGGAGCGCGCCGGATTGGGCGTGCTCCGGCTCGGGGCCTGGGACTTCACCCGCGGCGACATTCCGCACGCGGCCCTGCGCGCCGCGACCGGGGACCTGGTCGTTCTGATGAACGCCGACGGAAGCATGTCGCCGCAGGAGATCCCGCATTACCTGCATTACCTGGAAAGCGGTTACGACTTCGTCAAGGGATCGCGTTTCATCGCGGGCGGGGACTACGCCGACTATCCGCTGTCGCGGCGGATCGGGCACCGCGCGCTGCTGCGGGTCGCCCGCCGCCTCTACGGCCAGCACCTGACGGATCTCTGGTACGGATTCTGTGCGTTCCGGCGCCCCTTCGTCGACCTCCTCGACCTGCGCGAGGACGGGGTCGAGCTCGGGGCCGAACTCGTCACGCACGCGCTGCACTACGGGCTGCGCGTCGCCGAGGTGCCGAGCCTCGAACTGCCGTGCCGTCACGGCCCGTCGCACCCCCGCACGATCCGCGACGGCGCCCGCATCCTCGGCGCCCTCCTCCACGAGCGGCCGCACAACGCCCTGTCGCGCCTCGCGCGGACTCCCCTGCGCGGCGCGCGGGACGCTTCCGGTTGACGAAACAGGCCCAACGGTGCTAACGCTGAGATGAGCAACATTTCTCGACAAACCAGACAGTGAGCGCACACCCTCGGCAGGGTCGGTTGCCGGAAGAGGCTCGTCGTGACCTCCCTCCATTCCAGCCGGACGCCGGTGGCACCCGCGCCGCACCCCCTGCGGCGGGTGACCGACTGGCCCCTCGCCGATGCCCGGCGCCGCTCGCTCTGCCGTCCCCCGCACCGCCCGACGGTCCACCCCGCCCGCCGCGCCACCGACCGGATCGGCCGCGGTGCCCCCGCGCCCCGGTGCCTGATCCGTGGGCCGCGCCGTGCCGCGCGGCGACGGCGCGCCCGTACGGCCCGCACCCGCACCGCGCGACGCGCTCGCGGCTCCGGCCGATCGTCCGGCGCGTCCGGCTCACCCGGCCCCTTCGGCACGTGCGGTGCGTCCCACCGCGCCGCCCCCGCGAGCGCGCCCGCCCGCGTCCCTGCCCGCGTCCCTGCCCGCGTCCCTGCCCGCGTTCCTGCCCTCGTGCGGGCCCGGAAGCCGCGGAGGCGGGTGCCATGACCGGCTTCCGCGGGCCCCTGCTCGTCGCCGTGTCGGGACCGGACGACGCGGGCACGTCCTCGCTGGTGCGCCGGCTCGGCGGACTGCTCCGCGAGCGCGGCGTCACCGTCGTCACCGTCCACTGCCACCGCTGCTTCCTGTGCCGCCGACTCCCGGTTCCGCCACGCGTGAGGGCGACGGGGAAACCGGGTGGGGACGTGTGGGCACGACGCGCCTCGGATCCCGAGCGCCGGGGACCCCGGCTGCGCCGTGCCCACGCGTTCCTCGAAGCCGCCGAGCTCACGGCCCGGATCACCGCGGCCCGGCTGTTCGCGCGGGCGCGGGCCCACGGCGGGCGGGCCGTGGTCGTGACCGACCGCGGCCCGCTGGACGGCCTGGTGAGGTTCGACCCGCCGGCCTCGTCCAGGACGGCGTCCGCCTTCCGCCGGATCGCCGCGGGCTACGCCCTCACGCTGCTCGTGGAGACCGGGCCCGGGACCCGGCTCGGCCGCGGCCGGGAGGAGACCGGGGGGCCGTCGACCGCCCGGTGGCGCCGCTACCGGAGCTGGTCGCTGCGGATGACGGACATCGCGCGCCTCGACGGCGCACGGGCCCCGTCCCTGGTGGCGGGCGCGGCCCTGGAGCGGATCCTCGACGAGCTGTGGGAGCGGGAGCGGGTGATCGCCGAGCCGGAGCCCGAACCGGCCGGGGAGCGGCGGCACGTGGTGCTGTCGGTCTACGACGACGCGGACGACCCCGCCCACCGGGGCGTCGGGCCGCTGCTCGCGGGCAAGGTGGCACAGCGGCTCGCCGAGGACTTCCGGGTGACCGTCGTGACGGCGGGCCGACGCGGCGGCACCGAGGAGCGGAACGGCATCCGGTACGTCCGGCTCGCGGTGGGCCGGGCGGGCCCGCGCACCGGCCGGCTGCTGTTCCTCGCGATGCTGCCGTTCGCGGCCCGCCGGATCCGGCACGACCTGTGGCTGGAGAACTTCACTCCCCCGTACTCGACGAGCTTCCTGCCCCTGACGACCGGCGCCCCCGTCGTCGGCATCGACCACGGGGGCGCCGAGGCCCCGTGGTGGCGGCACCACGTGCCGTTCTTCCTGGTGGAGCGGCTCGGCCTGCGCTGCTACCGGCACATCGTGGTGACGAACGCGGCGGACGGAGCCGCGATCCGCAGGCTCAGTCCCCGGGCCGACATACAGGTCGTTCCCCACGGGGTCGAACAGCCCTTCCCTGACGAGGCCCGGCTGGGCGCCGGGCAGTTCATCCTCTTCCTGGACCGGATCGACACCTGGGTGAAGGGCCTTGACCTGCTGGTCGACGCCTACGACCGGGCCCGGCCCCCGCTCGACCTGCTGCTCGCGGGCACGGGCACCCCCGCCGAGGAACGCCGGCTCACCGCGCTCCTCGCCGCCCACGCCCACGGCCCCGGGGCCCGGATCCACTGGGTCGGACCGGCCGGGGAGGCCCGCAAGCGCCAGCTGCTGCGCGACAGCGCCTTCCTGGTGATGCCGTCCCGGCACGAGGCCTTCGGCCTGGTGGCCCTGGAAGGCATGGCGTACGGCAAGCCCGTGCTGCACTTCGACCTCCCCGCGCTGCGCTGGATGCGCGACGGCGGCGATGTGGCCGTCCGGCCCTTCGACGTGGCGGAGTTCGGGGCGCGCATGACCGAACTGGCCACGGACACGGCGCTCCGCCGCCGTCTGGGCCACCGCGCCGGGGTCGCGGCGCGGCACTACACGTGGGACGAGACGACGGGCCGCTATCTGGCCCTGGCCCATCGGCTGCTCGACTCACCCGCCGCCGCACGGCGGCCGAGGAAGAGGGGTGCGCCGTCATGGCAGACGACCCGCTGACCGGATTCGTCCGCACCGTCCTGGGCACCGGCGTCCCGATGCTCGTGCTCTCGCCGCATCTGGGCGACGCCGTGCTGTCCTGCGGCGCGCTGCTCGGCTGGGCGGGGCGGCGGGCCCCGGTGACGGTCGCCACGCTCTTCACGGAGGCCGCGCCGCCGCCGTACACCCTCTCCGCCCGGCAGTACCTGAAGCGGGCCGGGGCCCGGGACGCGCGGGAACTGTTCGCCGACCGGCGCGCGGAGGACCGGCGGGTCCTTGACCTGCTCGACGCCGGACTGCGCCATGTCGGCCTGGTCGACGGGCTGTTCCGGCCGCTGCCGCGGATCGGGCCGGGCACCGCCCGGCTGGCCCGGGTGCTGCCCGAACTGGCGCAGGTGTACCCGACGTACCGCCTGCACCTGTCCCGGGGCCGGGTCTCCGCGCACGACGCCCAGACCCTCCGCGTGGCCGGGGAGACCGTCGACGCGCTGCTGCCCGCCCGCTCCGGCGGGCTGGTGCTCGCTCCCCTCGGTGTGGGCGGGCACGCCGACCACGTCCTTGCCCGTACCGTCGCGGAGCGCAGCGGGCGCCGGGTCGTGTACTACAGCGAGTTCCCGTACAACCAGACGGCCGCCGCCGACGCGGAGTTCACGGCCCGGCACCGCCTGGTGGCCCGCGCCTGGGAGCGGGACCTCGACCGGAAGGCGGAGCTGGTCCGCGGCTACCGGACGCAGACCGAGACGCTGTTCCCCGGGGGCGGCATCCCGCGGGCGCCCGAGGTGTATCTGCTGCCCGAGGCCGCCGACACGGCCGTGTCATGGGGCTCCGACCGTCTGCGCGGCACCCGGGCCCGGACCGCGGGAGGTGTGGGGTGACCAGCCCGCGCCTCGTCCCCGTCCCCGTCCTCGCGCCCGACGCGTCCGGGCGGGCGGCGGTCGCGTGCCGGCGGCCCTGCCCGCTCTGCCGGGCGCCGGGACCGGACGCCGCAGAGGTGCCCGATGCCGCGCCATGAGCGGCGGCCCCGTGTCCTGCTCCTGACCGCCGGCCCGCTGGACGGTCCGGAGTCCTGTGGCGTGCGTCTGGCCGCCGACGTCCTCGGGGCGCTGCCCGACACGGACTTCGTCTGGTTCACCCAGGGGCCGCGGCGACGCCAGGCCCTGCCGGAGCGCGGGCGGCCGGTCCGTGTCCTGTGCCCGGACGGCGGGCCGCAGACGACCGTACGCGTGCAGTCGGCGCTCGCCGGAGCCGTGTTCGCCCGCCGGGTCGACCTCGTGCACGCCTTCCTGGGCATCGGCCGCGCCTTCCCCGCCTTCTCCTGGCTGCGCCCGCTGCTGCTCGGCGGACGGCCGGTGGTGCACACCGTGCCCGGGGTGACCGACAACCGCTCCCTGCGGCGCGCCCGGCCGCTCGGGACCACGGTCGCCCTGTCCGAGTCGATGGCCCGCCGGCTGCGGGCGGCGGAGTTCGGGGACGTCCGGGTCGTCCCGCCCATGGTCCGGCTCGACGAGTGGCCGTACCTGCCGCGGCCCGAGGGCTTTCCCGTGGTCCTCTTCGCCGGGCACCACGATCCGCACAGCGGGGCGGAGATCGCGATCGAGGCGGCCGCGGAGGCCCACGGCGAGGGGGCCAGGTTCCGGCTGGTGCTCGCGATGCGGGGACGGCCGGGGCAGGACGCCGAGGCCCTCGACGAGGCGCTGCGGGAGCGGGCCGGCGCGGCCGGGCTGCCCGACGTCGACGTCCGCGGATACGTCGACGACATGCACGCCCTGCTGGTCTCCGTCCACGTGCTGCTGTTCCCGCCGCCCCGGCTCGGCGGCAACGCGGACATCCCGCTCACGGTGCTCCAGGCGCTGGCCTGCGGGCGGCCGTCGATCCTCAGCGACCTCCCCCAGTTCGCCGACTTCGGCCATGCCGTGCTGCGCGCCCCGGCGGGCGACGCGCGCCGCACCGGGCAACAGCTGGCGTGGCTGCTCGACCAGCCGCGTTCCTGGGACATGCTCGCGGAGCGGGGACGGGCCCTGGTCGAGGACCACTTCGGCCCTGAGCGCTTCGCCGCCCGGTACGGGGCGCTGTACCGGGAGCTGCTGGCCTGACGGCCCGGCCTCAGCCCCGTCCCGGTGACGGGGAGCCGTCCGGCCGGGTCGCCGTGAGGAGCAGGACGCCGGTGTCCCCGTACTCGGGCAGGGTGCGGTCCTTCGCGAGCCGGGTGATCCGCAGTCCGGCGGTGCGCGGGACGAACACGGCCCGCAGGGCGGCCTCGTCGACCGGGCAGGCCGGCCAGACCGGGCCGGTGCCGATGCGGTAGCTGGGCATGTGCTCCATGAAGGCGGCGACGAGTGTCCCACCGGGGCGGACGGCCCGGACGAAGGCGTCGCAGACGGCCGTGAACTCGCCGAAGTCCTCGGTGACGCTCTCGGCGACGAAGTTCATCGAGGCGAGGTCGTACGTGCCGGAGACCAGGTCGTCGGCGGTGCCCCGGACCACCCGGACCCGGCGGAGCGCCTCCGCGCACTCCCCGGGGAGCCCGGGGTCGAGCGAGCGGCACAGGGCGTAGAAGGGGCGCCAGCTGTCGTCGATGCCGTCCGTGAGCTGTGACCGCAGATAGCGGACGCTGGCGGCGCTGGGTTCGACGGCGTCGACGCCGCGGCTCGCGGCGCCCGCGAGCATCAGCGGGTACAGATTGGGGCCGGCGCCGAGCTCCACGGTGCGGGAGAGGCTGCCGGGGGCGAAGCGCCGGTAGACGGCGGCGTGATGGCGAATGACGCCGATGTCGCAGGGGTGCAGCCTGCGGTAGTTCTCGGCGAGGTAGGCGTCGACCGGCCAGGCGTTCCAGTCGGCGTCCCGGTTGCGGCGGACCCGGCCCGTCTCCTCGGGGCCAGGCGGAGTCGCGTCCATCACTCCTCCGCGGACCTTCCGGCGGCGACGGAACGGGAGGCCGCGGCGGGCTGCAGCGCGAAGCGTTCGGCGAGCTGCGTGAGGGCGGTGCACAGCTGGTCGATCTCCTCGTCGGTGTTGGCGGCGGTGATCTGGATGCGGAAGCCGACCCGGTCGCGCGGGACGAGCGGGTAGGACGCGAGCGTCACGTAGATGCCGTGCTCCCAGAGGAAGGTGGCGACGGCGTCGAGGTCGCGGGCGTCGCCGAGCGGGATCTCCACGATCGGCAGGCCGTCCGTGTTGGGGGTGGCGATGCCCAGGGCCCGCACATGGCCGAGGACGCGGGCCGTCCTGCGGTACAGGCGGGCCCTGATCTCGTCCCCCCGCTCGTCGTTCAGTTCGAGTCCGGCGAGGGCGGTGGCGAGCGAGGCGGTCGGCGAGGGCCCCGAGTAGAGGTACGGGGCCGCCGCCACCTTGAGGTGGTCCTTGAGCCACCTCGGTACGGCGAGGAAGGCGAGCAGCGAGGAGAAGGCCTTGGAGAAGCCGCCGACCAGGACCAGGTTGTCGTACGTCTCCCCGAGGTGGCGGACGATGCTGTTGCCGCGCGAGCCGTACGGGCTGCTCTCGCCCGGGCGGCGCTCGCCGATGACACCGAAGCCGTGGGCGTCGTCGACGTACAGCAGGGCGCCGTTCTCCCGGCAGATCCGGGCCAGGACGGGCAGGTCGGGGAAGTTGCCGGTCATGCTGTTGACGCCGTCCATGCAGACGAGCCGGCCCGCTTCCGGAGGCGCGCCGCGCAGCAGCGCGGCCAGCTCCTCGGGCCGGTCGGCGCGGAAGCGGTGGATCTCGGCGCCCTGTCCCCGGGCGCCGACACAGCCGTCGTACACGGTGCGGTGGGCCTGCGCCTCGACGAAGACCTGTCCGGTGCCGGCGAGGAGCGGGATGACGGACTGATGGATGAGGGTGATGGTGGGCAGCAGCAGGGTGTCGGGGGCGCCGAGGAGTTCCGTGAGCCGCTCCTCGATGCGGGGGTAGAGCCGGGGGCTGCCGATGAGCCGGGACCAGCTGGGGTGGGTGCCCCACCGCCGGACCTCGGGTTCGATGGCCTCGATGATGGCGGGTTCGAGGTCGAAGCCGAGGTAGTTGCAGGAGGCGAAGTCGATGAGCCAGTCCTCGCCGACGCGGATGCGGCGGCCGTCGACCTCGTCGATGACGGCGTCGCACATGAGGCTGGTCCGCTGGAGGTGCTCCAGGTCCCGCCAGCGGGCCTCGCGCGGGGGCCGGACGGTGCGGACCGCCGGGACGGGGCCCGCGAGCCGGACGGCGGGGCGGGCGGCCGGCCCGGTCGCGTCCGGCGGGGAGCGGTGCAGATAGGACTCGGTCTGGTGGGCGGTCATGGGGCGGGCGAAGAGGTAGCCCTGCCCGTACCGGCAGCCCATCTGGGCGAGCAGCGCCCGCTGCTCCTCGTGCTCGATGCCCTCGGCGACGACCTGGAGGCCGAGGACGTCGGCGATGCGCACGATGCCCTCCACCAGCGCCACCTGCTGCGGGTCGGTGGTGATGTCGTCGATGAACGACTTGTCGACCTTGAGGACGTCGATGGGGAATTCACGGAGGTAGCTGAGCGAGGAGAACCCGGTGCCGAAGTCGTCGATGGCGATGCCGACGCCCAGCTCCTTGAGGGCGGCCATGGTGGTCCGGATCTGGGCGTCCTTGCGCATCAGGACGGTCTCGGTGAGCTCCAGGAACAGCGAGTCGGGTGCGAGCCCGGAGGAGTGGAGGGCGCGCCGCACCTCTTCGAGGAAGCCGGGGTCGCGGAACTGCCGCGGGGAGACGTTCACATTGGCCCGCAGGGGCGACCGGCGGGGGTGCATGCGCTGCCAGCGTGCGATGTCCAGGGCCGCGTGTTCGAGGACCCAGGCCCCGAGCGGCATGATGTGCCCGCTCTCCTCGGCCAGGGTGATGAACTGGTCGGGCGGCACCATCCCGCGCCGGGCGTGCGGCCAGCGGATGAGCGCTTCGAGGCCGGCCGTGGCGCCCTCCTCCACCTCGACGATCGGCTGGTAGCGCAGGGCGAAGGCGTGGTCGGCGATGGCGGTGTCCATGCCCGCCTGGAGTTCGTGGCGGGCGACGAGCCGGGAGTGCAGCTCGGGGTGGAAGAGCCGCCACCGCTTCTTGCCGGCGGCCTTGGCCGCGTACAGGGCGAGGTCGGCGTGGCCGAGGAGCTCCTCCGCGTGCGCGCTGTCGAGCACGGTCGCGATCCCGACGCTGGTCGACACGGAGACGGCACCGTCGGTGAGGTGGTACGGCTGGCTGAGGGAGTGCACGATCTCCGCCGCGAGGGCCTCGGCGTCCCGGGGCTCGCGCGCGCCCTCGATGAGGACGGCGAACTCGTCGCCGCCGAGCCGGGCCGCGGTGTCGGTGAGCCGCAGGACCGAGGTGAGGCGGCGGGCGACGGCGACGAGGAGTTCGTCGCCGACGGAGTGGCCCATCGTGTCGTTGACGACCTTGAAGTCGTCGAGGTCGACGAAGAGCATGCAGGTCAGGGTGGACTCGCGGCGGCCGCGGAGCAGCGCCCGCTCGATGCGTTCGAGGAGCAGGACGCGGTTGGGGAGCCCGGTCAGGGAGTCGTGGAACGCCCGGTGGGTCAGCTCCCGTTCCAGTTTCCGCTGCTCGGTCACGTCCCGGAGGGTGAGGACCAGGCCGTGGACGGTGCGCTCGTCGCGCAGGTTGCTGCACCGGACCTCGACCTCCAGTTCGCCCGAGCCGCCGTGCAGCAGCTTCCAGTCGTCCCGGGCGTCGGCGGCCCCGCGGGCGCGCGCGTCGGCGACGAGACGCAGGGCGCTCGCCGTGTCGGCGGGAGCGAGGAGGTCGGTGAGCGGGGTCCCGGCGAGCAGCGAGCGGCCGAACATGGACTCGGCGGAGGGGCTGGCGTACCGGATGCTGTCGTCGTCGTCGACGATCAGGATGACGTCCGAGGTGTTGTGCACGAGGGTGCGGAAGTAGGCCTCGCTGGTGCGGCGGTTGACCTCTTCGCTGAGCCCGAAGCGTTCGAGGGCGAGGGCCGCCTGGGAGGCGAGGGACTGGGCGGACGCCGCGATCTCCGCGAGCTTCTTCTCCGGGCCCGCGAAGAGCAGCACGCCGAGCACCGGCTCGCCTCCGGCGGGGGCCTGGAGTTCGAGGGGGCAGAGCAGGGCGTGCGGCTCGGGCGTGATCTCGGCGGCGATGGCCGGGTCGAGGCGGGTCAGCGGGAGCAGCCGGGCGCCTTCGGCGACCAGCTCGGTCCAGGGGGTGCCGCGGGGCCGGATCAGCTCGTCGGTGCGGCAGCTCCACGGGTGTTCCGCGGTGGCCACGGCGGTGAGTCCGCCGCGGCGGTCCCGGGTGAGCAGCAGGACCCGGTGGGGGGTGTTGGGGCCGAAGAGGGTGGCGGAGGCCGTCTCGACCGCTCCGGCGACCTCACGGGGGCTGAGGGCGGCGACGAGGGAGGCGGCGGCGACCCTGAGGCTGCGTTCCCGGGCCTCGGCCTTGCCATGGTCGTTCATCATGCCCCAGAGCCGGGCGAGGACGAGCAGGAACATGATCGCCGAGAAGATCGCGATGACGCCGATGTCCTCGTTCTTGTCGTGGCGCAGCGACTGCAGGAGCAGCAGGACCGGGGCGACGAGGGAGGCTCCGGCGAGCAGCGCGAGCCGCCGCTCGGCGATGCGCGGGACCGGTTCGGGGGCGGTCTCGGTCAGGCCGGTCATGGAGGGGTGGAGGGCGGCGAGGCCCCAGGCCGTGAAGAAGACGACCCAGCCGAGGTCCCAGGGGGTGCCGACCTGCCAGGTGCCCTTGAGCTGGAGGATGCCGTAGATGACGTCGGACGCGAGGATGCCGCAGGTGCCGAGGGTGAGGAGCTGTACGGAGCGGGATCTCAGTCCGCCGGGGACGAGGAGCCGGGCGAGCATCGCCAGCATCAGCACGTCGCCGAGGGGGTACGCAATGGAGATGGCCTTCTCGGTCCAGGTCATGTCCTCGCTTCTGGCGAGCGGGGTGATGAGGTTGACCCAGCAGAGCAGCGCGAGGCCCGAGGTGAGGATCAGCGCGTCGAGGAGTACGGCGAGGTCACGGCCGACGGCCCGGTAGCGGATGAACCCGAACAGGCCGACGGCGAACAGCGGATACGTCGCCAGGTAGAGGGCGTCGGCGATGGAGGGGAACGGCCGGGTCTGGCCGAAGAAGGCCTCCAGGGCGTTGTACGCGGTGTCGCCGCCCACGAAGGTGAGATTGGCCGCGGCCAGGACCAGCCAGGGCCAGCGGCGGGCGGGCCGGTGCAGATGGACGCCGACGAGGATGGCGACGACGCCGCTGAGCCCGATCAGCGCCCAGAGGGCGGTGTGGCGGGCGGGGACCTTCAGGTACGCGACGGTCAGCAGCGTCACGAACAGGAGGTAGACGACGGTCCAGGTGCGCAGGGCCCGGCGCTCGGTGGCGTGCCGGTTCGGCCGGCGCAGCGACATCGTCCACCGCCCCCTTGCAGGGTCGGACGCCGTCGGCAGCGCCCTGGTCGCGGATACGGACCCCGTACGGTGTCCATTCTCCGAGGCCCCCGGAAGGGCTGCATCTCGGCACCCGGTGCCCTGCCCTCCCGGGTCAGGAGGAGGCGCGGACCACGAGCTCGGTGGGCAGCATGCGGCGGGGCTGGTCGTCGGGGTCGCCGGGCGAGGCGATCTCCTGCAGGAGCAGCCGCGCCATGGTGCGGCCCATCTCCTCGATGGGCTGGCGCACGCTGGTCAGCGGCGGGTCCATGTGCCGGGCGACCGCCGAGTCGTCGACGCCGACGAGGGCCACGTCCTCGGGGACCCGGCGCCCGGCCTCGCGCAGGACGCTCCGCGCGCCCGCCGCCATCACGTCGGAGGCGGCGAAGACGGCGTCCAGGTCGGGCCGGCGGTCCAGGAGCTCCCGCATGGCGCGCCGGCCGCCCTCCTCGGTGAAGTCGCCGTTGGCGACGAGCGTCTCGTCGGGGGTGAGTCCGGCCTCCGTCAGGCCCTCGCGGTAGCCGTCGAGGCGGCAGCGGGCCACGTACATGTCGAGGGGGCCGGTGACGGTCGCGATACGGCTCCGGCCGCGTGCCACCAGGTGGGCGACGGCCGTCCGCCCCGCGCCGGTGTTGTCGGAGTCGACGAACGCGACGCGCTCGGCCTCGGTGCGCCGGCCGTTGAGGACGGCGGGCAGGCCGAGGGCCCGGACCTGGTCGGGCAGCGGGTCGTCGGCGTGCACGGAGACGAGCAGGACGCCGTCGACGCGCTGGGCGGCGAGGTACTGCTCGAAGCGCTGCCGCTCCTGTTCGCTGCGGATGAGGGTGAGCAGCAGCTGCTTGTCGGCGTCGGCGAGTTCGGCGCTGACGCCGCGGATGATGTCGAGGAAGTACGGCTCGGCGAAGAGGCGCGCCTCGGTCTCGGGGATCACCAGCGCGACGGCGTCGGTGCGGCTGCCTGCGAGGGCGCGGGCGGCCCGGTTGGGGACGTAGCCGAGTTCGGCGACGGCCCGCTCGACGGCGGCCTTGGCCTGTTCGCTCACCTTCGGGGAGCCGTTGATGACGCGGGAGACCGTGCCGCGGCCGACTCCGGCCCGGGCCGCGACCTCCTCCAGGGTGGGCCTGCCGGTCTGCCGTCCGCTCACCGCCATGTCCCGCTTCTCCCCTCGGGCCGCCGCCCCCGCCTGCGTGTGCACGCGAACCTATCAGGCGGGGCGGCGGGGCCCTCGGGGCCGTGACGGAACCGCTCAGGCGCCGGTCGGGGCCAGCTCGGCCATCGCGCCCCAGCCCTGCTGCGGGACCTCGACGTTGATGATCTCGGGGGTGGCGGCGATGGCTCCGGCCATGGCCCCGAGGCCGGCGGTGAAGTGCTCGGAGGCGACGTGGGCGGCGCCCGCCTCGGCATCGGCGAACGCCTCCAGGAGGACGAATACGTTCGGGTCGTCGACGCTGCGG
Organism: Streptomyces sp. NPDC055815; assembly: GCF_053616475.1. Lineage (NCBI taxonomy): Bacteria > Bacillati > Actinomycetota > Actinomycetes > Kitasatosporales > Streptomycetaceae > Streptomyces > Streptomyces sp. NPDC055815. Next base: position 155,827 of record NZ_JBSHDU010000008.1, read on the forward strand.
GACCAGTCGAAGAAGAGGTTGCCCGGCTCCGCGCGGGTGGCCCGGGTGAAGTCCTCGACCAGGTCGAGCCAGCGGTCGGCGTGGTCGGGGCGGACGGTGAAACGGACGGCGATGAAGATCATGCGTCCACTCTGCGGCGGGCGGCGCCGGCGGGCGAGCCGGACGGCTCAGGATTCCGGCAGGATCGGAAAGGCGGGTACGGCGCGGGTCAGCGCCGCCCGGATCCCGCCCTGACGCCGGGCGAACTCGGCGGTGGGCAGGGAGACGGAGAGGGCGTGCACGATGCCGTCGCCGCGCTCCGGGAGGGCCACGGCGAGGCAGGTGTACGCGAGGTCGGCCTCGCCCACGGACACGGCGAAGCCCTGGCCGCGCACCCGGTCCACCTCGGCCTCGAAACGTTCCTCGCTGGTGATCGTCCGCTCGGTGAAGCGGGCCATGCCGTGCGCCGCCAGGTAGCGGCGGCGCAGCGGGCGCGGCAGCGCGGCGAGCAGCGCCTTGCCGTGTGCGGTCGCGTGGGCGCGGGCCTCGGGGCCCGGGCTGAACGGGTGTCCGGCGTCCGTGACCGGGGCGGTGGTGTCGACGACGGTGATCAGGCCGTCGCGGTAGGCCGTGTGGTACGCCTCCGCGCCCGTGGCCCGCCGCAGCCGGCCGAGGAGCTCCCCGGTGCCGGCACCGAGCCCGTGGTGCCGCTGATGCGAGCGGTACAGGGCCGGGACGCGGGGCCCGGGCGCGTACCCGTCGACGGTCCGGACGAGGTAGCCGCGGGCCAGGAGGGGGCCGGTGAGGTGGTACACGGTCGAGAGCGCGCAGCCGAGCTGCCGTGCGAGGGCCTTGGGTGGTACGGGGTGGTGGGCGTCGGCGACGACGTCGAGGACGGCGAGGGCCCGATCGACGGACTGCGGCCCAGACCGCCCACTGACAGACACGCCCCCACCTTATGCGCCCCGGCGTGGCGGGCCGGCGCCCCGCCCGTTGTGGGCAGGCGTTCCGCCGGGACGGCGCCCACCCCGTTGTGGGCAATCGTTCCGCAGGGCGGAACGGGTGGGCACAACGGAACGGCGCCCCTGCCGGCGCCCGAGGCTCCCGCGCCCTGACCCGCACCGGATGTGCTCCGCCGCTGGTGGTGCGGGTCCAGGCGCGGAAGGCGGAGGCGCCGCGGGAGGGCGCCGTCCCGTGTGCCCACCCGTCCCGCCCCAGCGGGACGATTGCCCACACGGCGGTGGGCCGGGGCGCCGTCCAAGGGGGCGCGGGCCCACACGGCGGTGGCCGACGTCCACCCGGGCGCGGGGCCACACGGGCGGTGGGCCGGCGCACCCGCCAACGGGGGTGTGGGGCGTACGTTGCGTAGTCGCTTCGGGTCGCTCCGTATCGCCGCAGGTCAAACCGCCCTTATGTGCATAAGACACTCTTTCGGCGTACCGTCGTCTGGTTCCCCCATTCCTCGACGCCCCGGGAGAGCGCGTGCCCCGCTCCACGACCGACCTTGACCCGACGCCCCGTGAGGGGCGCCGTCCGCGTCTGCGGGAGGTGGCGATCGCGACGGGTGTGGTGGCGGTCGCCGCGGGCGGCCTGTACGTGGCGGGGCTGCTGGCGACCGGGGACGACATATCCGCCGGCACCCGGGTCGACGGCGTGGACATCGGCGGCATGAGCCGCGCCGAGGCCGAGGCCAAGCTGACCTCCGCGGCCCCCGCCTCCTGGAAGGCGCCGATACCCGTGCGGGTCGGCGACCGTGCCGCCACGGTGGACCCGGCGACGGCCGGGCTGACCGTGGACGTGGCGAAGACCGCCGACCGGGCCGCCGACCCGTCCCGTGACCCCTTCACCGTGATCGGGCGGCTGTTCTCCTCCGGTGAGCGCGAGGTCCAGCCGGTCCTGGCGTACGACGAGGCCAAGACGCGGGCCACCGTCGCCGATCTCGCCAAGGAGAACGACCTGGGCGTCCGCGAGGGGTCCGTCGCCTTCCGGGACGGCAAGGCCGTCGCGACCCAGCCGGTGGCCGGCCGGAAGCTGGACACCGGGCGGGCCGCCGAGACCCTGCGCGCCTCCTACCCGGCCGCCACGGGCGCCTCCCCGGTGACGCTGCCCGTCGCCGTGACCCGGCCCCAGCTGCCCGCCGCCGAGGTGAACCGGTTCCTCGACACGTACGCCAAGCCCGCCGTCTCGGGCCCCGTGACGCTCACCGCCGGCGACCAGCGGCTGCGGATCTCCGCCGCCACCCTCGGCGACCACCTCACCGTGAAGAACGACGACGGCCGCCTCACCGCCTCCCTCGACGAGAACGCCCTGCTGCGTGACCCGGACGTGGCGCGTCCCCTCGCCGCGCTGGCGAACGCGCCCGTGGAGGCCTCCCTCGGGGTGCGGGACGGCAAGGTCGTCGTGGAGTCGGACGGCCGCCCCGGCCACGAGGTGACCGCGAAGGCCCTCGGCGACGCCGTGCGCCCGCTGCTCACCAGGTCCGGCGACGCGGCCCGTACGGCTCCGGTGGCGACCCGGGTCACCGAGCCCGAGCTGTCCTCCGGCTCCCTGGCCCGCCTGGGCATCAAGGAGCAGATGTCGACGTTCACGGTGAACTTCCCCACCGCCCCGTACCGGACGACGAACATCGGCCGGGCCGCCGAGCTCATCAACGGCTCCCTGGTGCAGCCGGGCGAGGTGTGGAGCTTCAACAGGACGGTCGGCGAGCGGACCCCGGAGAACGGCTTCGTCGACGGCACGATGATCCTCGACGGCTCGTACCGCTCCGCGCCCGGCGGCGGCGTGTCGGCCATGGCCACCACCGTCTACAACGCCATGTTCTTCGCCGGGGTGCAGCCCGTCGAGCACGGCGCCCACTCCTTCTACATCGAGCGCTACCCGGCCGGCCGCGAGGCGACCGTCGCCTGGGGCTCGCTCGACCTGAAGTTCCGCAACGACTCGGGCAAGCCGATCTACATCAAGGCGAGCGCCACCGATCACTCGGTCACGGTGAGCTTCCTCGGCACGAAGAAGTACGACTCCGTGGAGGCGGTCGCCGGCCCGCGCACCGACCTCACGCAGCCCACGAAGCGCGAGGGCACCGGCGAGGCCTGTGTGCCGCAGCCGCCCCTGGAGGGCTTCGACATCTCGGTGGACCGCGTCTTCAAGAACGGCGGCACCGAGGTCAAGCGCGAGACGTACAAGACCCACTACACCCCGCGCGACGAGGTGACCTGCAAGCCGGTCGCCAAGGACGGCGCCCGGGACACCGGGCAGGACGCCGGCCAGGACGGCCGGCAGGGCGGCGACCGCCGCTGACGGAAGGGTGTCTTCCCGTTCGGCCGGGGCATGACTTCGGAGCGCGGCCCGTCGGCACCCCGACCGGGCCGCACCGATCCTCCCCGGACCGTCGGAGGCACGCCTTGGCACAGCGCAGCGACCCCTTCGAGCGGCTCCTCGGCGAGGCCGCGCGCGCGGGCACGTACCCCGGCGCCGCATGGGCGGTGGGCGACGCCCGTACGACCCTGTCTGCCGGGGCGGTCGGGCTGCTGGACCCGGCCGACCCGCGTGGACCGGTGCTCCCCGACACGCTCTTCGACGTCGCCAGTCTCACCAAGATCCTCACGGTCTGGGCGGTCGTCGGCACCCTCGTCGACGCCGGGAAGCTCGACCTGACCGCCCCGCTCGGCTCGTACTGGCCGGAGGCCGCAGGACGGCCGCTCGCCGGGGCCACCGCGCACCACCTCCTCACCCACACCGCGGGCCTGCCGCTCCGCGCCAACCTCCGGCACCTGTACGGCTCCGATCCGCAGGACGTCCGCGACGGCGTCCTCGCCGAGCCGCTCCGGCACCGGCCCGGGGAGGCCGTCGCGTACACCGACCGGGCGGCGCTGATCCTCGGCTACCTCGCCGAGCACCTCACCCGGGAGCCGCTCCCCCGGCTCGCCGAGGACCGGGTCTGGACGCCCCTCGGCATGGCGGAGACGCGGTACGGGCCGCTGCCCGCCGGGGCGCGGGAGCGGTGCGCGCCCACGGAGTACGACGCGGAGAGCGGCGCTCCGCTCCGGGGCGTCGTCCATGACTTCTCGGCCCGGCTCCTCGGCGGCGCCTGCGGGATCGCGGGGGTCTTCACCACGACCGCCGACATCGGCCGGTTCCTGCGCCATCTGCTCGCCCCGGTGCCGGGGACCTTCTCCGCGGAGTGGACGGCGGCGTCGCTGCGCGTCCACACCGGGCGGCTCGTCCCGCCGCGCGGCCTCTTCTGGCATCCGGCGCCCGGCATGGCACCGGCGGAGGACGTCTGGGCGCACTTCGGCTTCACCGGCACGGCGCTGTGGGTCTCCCCCGCGAGCGGCCGCTGGGCCGTGCTGCTCACCAACCGGCTCCGTCTCACCCGGGACCCCGACCCGCTGACCCAGGTCAGGAACGCCTTCCGGACCTTGGCCTTCCGCTAGGGCCGGGTCTCTGCCGCGGGGGCGCGCGACTCCTCCGCGGCCCGCGACTCCTCCAGGGCCCGCGTCGCGAGGGCCGCCAGGCCCTCCAGGCACTCGTCGATCCGCTTGGCGAGGTTGTGCCGGCGTGCGAGCTCCAGGCAGGACTCCCAGGTCTCGCGGGCCGCCTCCCACTCCCCGAAGTGGTGGTGGGCGCGGGCCGTGAAGGCCAGACAGTCGGCCGTGCCGCCCTGGTCGTTCATCCGGAGGCGGATCGACAGCGCCTCGGCCAGGACCTCGAAGGCCTCGTCGCGGTGGCCGAGGACCCGCAGCACGTCGCCGTAGTTGGTGAGGACGGTGCCGAGGAACACCCCGTGGCCGGTCCCGCGGATCAGCTCGATGACCCTGCGGTAGTCCGCGGCCGCCAGATCCGGTGCGCCGAGCAATTTGTGGACGTCCGCGGTCCGGGTGAGGAGGATCGCCTCGCCGCGGGTGTGCCCGGCCTCGCGGTAGAGGTCACGGGAGCGTTCGGCGTGGGCGAGCGCCTGCTCGGGGTTCTCCGTCTGCAGGTACACCGCCGACATGTTGCCGAGGATCGACGCCCGGGCCACCAGGTCCCCGCGCTCGGTGAAGAGGTCCAGGGCGATCCGGAGGTGCCGGAGGCAGGCCTCGTTGCGGAAGGCCATGCCGTGGGCGACGGCCGTGCGCCGGTGCAGCCAGGCCTGCCCGAGCCGGTCGTCGTGGGCCCGGGCGATGTCCATGGCCTGTTCCAGGCAGGCGTCCCACTCCCCCGTCCACCAGTGCGTGCTGGCATGCCCGAAGAGGCCCACGGCGAGCCGCCAGGCGATGTCGGAGCGGCCGAGCTCCCCGGCGCGGGTGAGGGCGTCCCGTACGGCCGGCAGTTCCTTCGCGGTCCAGCGGATCGCCTCGTCGTCGTCCGCGAACTCGGGCAGCGAGAGGTTCTTCAGGGCCTCGGCGTCGAGCGGCGGCGGGGACTGGGTCTCGCGGGTGGCGGCGAGCGTCGCGGCGGCGAGGGCCGCGGCGTACCAGGAGAGCAGCCGGAGAAGCGCGGTGGTGCGCTCCTCCTCGGTGTCCTCCTCGTCGCGCTGCGCCGCGTACTCGCCGACCAGGTCGTGCAGTTGGTAGCGGTCGGGCTCGGGATTGAGGACGAGGTGGGCGTCGGCGAGGACGTCGAGGACGGCGGCGGCCCGGGCCTCCGTGACGTCGAGGAGCGCGGCGGCGGACTGCGGGGTGACCGCGTGCGCCGACCACACCCGCCCCCAGAGCCGGAAGGCCCGCGCGGCCTCGCGCTCAAGGGGTTGGTCGCTGTCCCGCATGGCCACGTAGCTCATGGCGAAGGTGCGGCAGACGTCGAACTCCCCCATGGAGAGGGTGTCGAGCCGGCCCCGGTGGGGGGTGAGCCGTTTGGCCAGGAGCGCGAGGGGCCAGGAGGGGCGGGAGGCGAGGCGTCCGCCGACGATGTGCAGGGCGAGCGGCAGCCCTCCGCAGGCGTCCATGATGGCGGCCAGCGCCTCGGGCTCGCTCCGTACCCGCTCGGCGCCGGCGAGCCGGGCGAGGAGCGCGCGCTGGTCGGACTCCGGCAGCGGGGAGAGCGGGACCTTGGCGGAGCCCGGCAGGTCGGCGAGGAGCTGGCGGCTGGTGATCAGGGCGGCGCTCGGCCCGCCGGCGGGCAGCAGGGGTGCCACGTGGGCGGCGTTGCGCGCGTTGTCGAGGACCAGGAGCACCCGGCGGTCGGCGAGCGCCGTGCGGAGGAGGAGGGCGCGGTCGTCGGTGTCCTCGGGCAGGGCGTCCTGGTGGACGCCCAGGTCGGACAGGAACCGGGCGAGCAGTTCGTGGGCCGTGCGCGTCCCGCCGGCGCAGTAGCCGCGCAGGTCGGCGTAGAGGGTGCCGTCGGGGAAGGCCTCGCGCAGCCGGTGGGCGACGTGGACGGCGAGGGCGGTCTTGCCGACGCCTCCCATGCCGGACACCACGACGGCCCGGGCCCGTCCGGTCCCGGCCCCGGCTCCGCCGGCCGCGGCCGGAGTGCCGACGGCACCGGGACCCGCACCCTCATCCGTACGCCGGGCCGCCCCGTACGCGTCGGCCTCGGGCGGTACCCCGAGGAGGGCTCGTACGGTCTCCGCCTCGGATTCCCGGCCCGTGAAGGCGTCGGCCTCGCCGGGCAGCTGGAAGGGCGGGCGGGTCGAGGCGGCGGGCGGCTGGGGGTCGGGCACGGGGTCTCCGGCGAGCACCTCCGCGTACGCCTCCCGGACCGCCGCTCCGGGTTCGGTGCCGAGCTCCTCGACCAGGCTCCGGCGCAGCCGCTGGTAGACGGCGAAGGCCTCGGCCTGGCGGCCCGAGCGGTGCAGGGCGAGCATGAGGCTCCGGTGGAAGCCCTCGCGCAGCGGGTGCTCGCCCGCCAGGGCGGTGAGCGGGGCGACGGCCTCGTGGTGGCGGCCGAGGCGCAGCTCCGCGTCGAAGCTCCATTCGAGGCCCTGGAGCCGTGCCTCGGCGAGCTGGTGGATCCGGAGCGCGGCGGTCTCGGTCTCGGCGTAGGGGGCGAGGTCCGCGAGGGGGGTGCCGCGCCACAGCGGCATGGCGAGGCCGGCCTCCCGGCGTACGGCCTCCCAGTCGCCCCGCCGGTGCGCCTGCCGGACGGCCCGGATCCCGGCCTCGAAGACCTCGGCGTCGAGCTCGCCCTCGTGGACGGTCAGCTGGTAGCCGGGGGCGACGGTGCGGAGCCGCTCCTCGGTTCCGCCGTCGGCGGCGGCGAGGACGCGGCGGAGCCTGGTGAGGTGGTTGGCGAGGGCGGCGTCGGCGCTGGCGGGGACGGCGGCGCCCCAGAGGGCTTCCTTGAGGGCGTCCCGGGAGACCGTGCGGTTGGCCTGCAGCAGGAGTGCGGCGAGGAGGACGCGGACCTTGGGGCCGGTCACCGGCCGCAGCTCCGTCCCGTCGTGCACGACGAGTGGTCCGAGCAGCCCGAACTTCACCACCGTGCCCCCGCATCCTGGTAGGTGGGTCCGCCCGACCGCGGCGGCTCCCGACGTGACCCATCGTACGGTTCGGCACCCCTTGATTGATCAAACCGACCCCGGGTTAACATGTGAGCGCCGCCTAGCTCGAAAGATAATCTTGTGACTGTCAATGACGACTCGTTCACCAGCTGGAAGAACCGCGAGGAGATCGCGGAGTCGATGATCCCGATCATCGGGAAGCTGCACCGGGAGCAGGACGTCACCGTCCTGGTCCACAGCCGCTCCCTGGTGAACAAGTCGGTGGTCAGCATCCTCAAGACCCACCGCTTCGCCCGGCAGATCGACGGCGAGGAGCTCTCGGTCACCGAGACGCTGCCGTTCCTCGAGACGCTCACGACCCTCGACCTGGGCCCCTGCCAGATCGACATCGGTGTGCTGGCCGCGGACTACAAGACCGACGACCGGGGTCTCTCGGTCGCCGAGTTCACCGCCGAGGCCGTCGCCGGCGCCACCGGCGAGAACAAGATCGAGCGCCGTGACGGCCGCGACGTCGTCCTCTACGGCTTCGGCCGCATCGGCCGCCTCGTCGCCCGCCTCCTCATCGAGAAGGCCGGCTCCGGCAACGGTCTGCGCCTGCGCGCGATCGTCGTCCGCGGCGGCGGCGACCAGGACCTCGTGAAGCGCGCCTCGCTGCTGCGCCGCGACTCCATCCACGGCCAGTTCCAGGGCACGATCACGGTCGACGAGGCGAACAGCACCATCGTCGCCAACGGCAACACGATCAAGGTGATCTACGCCAACGACCCCTCCGAGGTCGACTACACGGCGTACGGCATCGAGAACGCCATCCTCATCGACAACACCGGCAAGTGGCGGGACCGCGAGGGCCTCTCCAAGCACCTGCGCCCCGGCATCGACAAGGTCGTCCTGACCGCGCCCGGCAAGGGTGACGTGCCGAACATCGTGCACGGCGTCAACCACGACACGGTGAAGCCGGACGAGCAGATCCTGTCCTGCGCCTCCTGCACCACCAACGCGATCGTCCCGCCGCTCAAGGCCATGGACGACGAGTACGGCGTGCTGCGCGGCCACGTGGAGACGGTCCACTCGTTCACGAACGACCAGAACCTCCTGGACAACTACCACAAGGCCGACCGCCGCGGCCGTTCCGCGCCGCTCAACATGGTGATCACCGAGACCGGTGCCGCCTCGGCCGTCGCGAAGGCCCTGCCGGACCTCAAGGCCCCGATCACCGGCAGCTCGATCCGCGTCCCCGTCCCGGACGTCTCGATCGCCATCCTGAGCCTGCGCCTGGGCCGCGAGACCACCCGCGAAGAGGTCCTCGAGTACCTCCGCGACGTCTCGCTGCACTCGCCGCTGAAGCGCCAGATCGACTTCACCACGGCCCCCGACGCCGTCTCGATGGACTTCGTCGGCTCGCGCCACGCGTCCATCGTCGACGCCGGCGCGACCAAGGTCGACGGCGACAACGCGATCCTGTACCTGTGGTACGACAACGAGTTCGGCTACTCGTGCCAGGTCATCCGGGTCGTCCAGCACGTCTCCGGCGTGGAGTACCCGACCTTCCCGTCCCCGGCGGTCTGATCTCCGACAGCACGGCACCACTGCACGGCGGCGCGCCGCACCTCCCGACCG